>DASTOO010000478.1:0-4730 GCA_035762505.1 Candidatus Krumholzibacteriia bacterium | reverse complement strand
CGAGACAGACGGCTTCATACTTCGGCGCGGTTGCGCCCGCGAATACCTCGACGCCCTGTCGCGCGTAGTAGTCCACGATGATCGCGAACTCCGCGGGCTCGAGGCCGGGCGTCGCGTGGTCTTTCGGGTAGCGCGCGTAATCACCGTCGTGCTGCGCGAGCCAGTCCTGCTCCCAGGGGTTGGTGAGGCACTGCGTGGGCTCGATGGCTACCCAGGTGCTCGTCGGTGCGTGGCCGGCGATGATGGTTTTCGAGATGGGTTCGGATTCATCGTCGCAGCCGGCGAGGAGAAGGCACAGGCCCGCGAGCGCAACGGCCGGGGCACGCTTCAAGAAGGAATGGGTCATGGTGACACCTGCCAATCCCGGGACGGCGGACTTATAGCACGGACGCTGGCGGCAGATCGATCAGGCGGTCGTCAGCATCCGCATCGGCTGCGCGCGGCCGTACGTGAGCGAACGCCACAGCCATTCCGCGGGACCGAAGCGGTAGCGATTGAGCCACCACACGCTGAAGGGGATCTGCAGCGCGGCGACCGCCGCCGCCAGCAGCACGCCGATGGTCGGGGTCACGCGGTCGAACAGTCCGAAGATGAGGCAGACCGGAACGACGATCACGGCCTGCAGGAGGTAATTGGTGAGGGCCATGCGCCCCACCGCGCCGATCGGCGCGAGAAGGCGCTGCCACGCGGGCCGTTGCATGAGGAGCAGCACCGCGGACGCGTAGCACGCCGCCAGTCCCCACGCGTGCACGGTCCACAGCAGTCCCGCGCCGGCGCGGACCCCGAACGACGGGGCACCGCTCACGCGCGACGCGAGGAGCATGCGAAGCGCGAACGCGAGGACGCCCACCGCGAGGCCGGCCACGAGCGCCCGGCGCAGCGTGCCGCGCCGGGCGGGCAGGTCGTCGAAGAAGCGGCGCCTTCCCATATACAGCCCGAAGAAGAACATCGGCAGCGACGCGGGCCACAGCGTGATCGCGATCGAGTACCAGTAGCGCACCCACGCCGCGTTCTCGCGGAGATATCCTCCGCCGCCGCCCTGCGGTCGTTCCGGGAACGACACACCCGTCAGCATCCACACGCCGCGCACCAGGTCGGGCAGGAGTACGGCGACGATCGCGGCGATGATCAGGGTCCGGTGGGATGCGCGCCGGAAGGCGAGGAGGATGAAGCCCATGGTCGCGTAGGGGACGAGGATGTCGCCGTTGCGGAGCAGGAACGCGTGCGCGAGCCCGATGAAGAGGAGCGCCAGCAGGCGGCGGCAGTACGCGGGCACGATGCTGGCGCCGCGGCCTTCCGCCCGCGTCAGCTGGATCGCGAAGCCCAGCCCGAAGAGAAATCCGAAGAGGGTGTACGCCTTGGTGTCGACGATCGCGGTCAGCACGCGCTCGAGCGCACGGTCGAACGGGCTGTATGTCTCCCACGGGGGGCTTCCCAGGTTCCATACCGTGTAGGCGACGAGCACGCCGAAGAGCGCGCAGCCGCGCAGCACGTCGAGAGCGGCGATGCGCTCGCCGGGGGCGACGGGTTGCAGCCGGGGGGCGGGGTCCGGGCCGGGGGCGTTCATACGGAGCGGGAGTGTAAACCGTCCCCCGGACGGTTTTCAAGGGGCGAGTTGCGGCGGGCAACGTACCCCTCACGGGCGCGGGTGCTCGCGCGGGCCGAGCGGCCGCAGGCGCCGCTCCTTATAGTCGAGCGTCACCCGTCCCATCTTCCGAAGAAAGTTGTTGCTCACGAAGCCCTTCGCGTCCGGGTCCGCGAAGTACCCGGCCTCGGGCTGCACGATGACGAACACGCTGTCCATCTCCAGCGGGCCCACGCTGGCGCTCGGGATCGGAGCAACGGGCAGCTCGACGGTCTGGCCGTCGGCGCCGGTTCCCTGGAAGTGCGTCGTGGGCGCGATGCTCGCGTCGCGGCCGCGCAGCTCGGTCCACACGCGCGTGGGTATGTTGACATAGACGTCGGGTGTAGCGAAGAGGCTCGCCCCCGTGTCGATGCGAAGCCAGAGATCGATGCCCCCGATCTTCCCCTCGATGGCGGGAATGCCGTTGTCCATGATCATGGGGGCGCCTTGCGGCGCTCCGTGCGGCGCCGTCTCCGCGATCTCGAGCTCACCGGCCCCGAAGTCGATGGTGACGGCGCGTTTCAGGAACGCGTCGGACCCGAGGATCATGCCGACGGTGCGCCCTGCGGGTGCCAGCAGCCCGCCCAGGTCACGTCGCGCGGCTCGGAGCGCCGGAAGTGCCAGCGGGCCCACTCGCAACCCTTCGAGCACGACCATTTCCACCTCGATCGTCCCCGTCGTGCCGACGACCTGCGACATCTCCGCGACCGGGAGGTGCGATGCGACGCGCGCGTCGATCGCCGACGCGTTGGCGCCGGTGTCGAACAAAGCCAGCACCGGCCCGCGGCTTGGGATGTCGACCTCGACGAACAGCAGACCGAACTCGTCGTGCACGGGAACGACCGCGGGCGCGACGGACCCGTCGCGCGCGGCCGTGCACCCCGTCAGGCAGGCGACAACAATCAGCGCGGAAAGACGACGCCTCACACCACGGCCAGGTCCTTCATGTCTTGCATGCGCACTCCGCGGCGGCATCACAACACGGGCTTGACGATGATCTCCTGCCCGACCTCGATTCCCTCGAGCGCCTCCAGCACCGCGGGGTTCAACTCGATGGTCGCTTCCGGCGCACCCTCGTCGCCCTGGCGGGGCGCCCCCGCGCGGTCGTGGAGGGACGAGCGCACGACGCCGACAGGTCTCAGCGAGTAGACGTCAGGATGGGTCATGGGTTGCACGCCTCCGGGTCGGTCATGACGGCGGCGGCCGCCACCAGGATGGACAGACGCATGCACTCAACCTCCGTCGGCCGGTCAGGTGCTCCAGTGCCGGGAGGTCTCCGCGATCTTCCAGACCCCGTCGCGCCACTCGACAGCGGCCGTGAAGCCGTCCGACGCGCCGACACCGTAGCGGAAGCGCGTGACGGCGACGTTCGCCTCCGTGTCACTGGCCGGCTGGACGTCGTGCACCACGATGAGGAGCGCGTTCGGGTGCTGTGCGGCGTCGTACTGCGAGGCCGGCTTCACCGTCACGGGGACGCCGGCCAGGCGCTCGAAGAACGCCTGCGGCGGGTCGACGTTGTCGAGCCGCGACGCGCCGAACGAGATGAGGACGATGTCGCCGGCGGGCTCCGTCGCGATCAGGTTGCGAACCATCAGCTCGCGAATGCTGGACTCCGCGTCCGGGGAGCCGCCACTCGGTCCGGGGACGGAGACAGCGTAACGGGGCGCGCAGGCGATGATCGCGCAGCACGCCGCCATGACGGGAATGAGCAGTCTGCTTTTCATGTTACCTGCGTACCTCCGGGGAAAGCTGCGGCCCGCGGTCCCATTCTCATGCGCGCCGGCCGAGAAACACCAGCCTCGATGCGAGCACCAGAACGAACACACCGATGAACGGACCGATGTCGAAGAGTCCGCGGTCCGCGGGCGGCCACGGGAACGTCGCGGCGTTCAGAACAATCAGCGCCGCGCCCAGCGCACCCGAGGGGATGGCCCACCCCATGCCCAGGCCGCTGCGTCTCCGTATGGCCACTCCCGAAAAGATGAGAGCGGTGCCGATCAGCATGTCCCACGCTACATCGAGTCCCTGGTCGATCAGACGGAGGCCGCGCCGGAGCGCCCTGCTTGTCTGCTCGTCGAGCCCGGCTGTGATCTCCGCCATTCCCGCGCCAACGGCGAGCTGAACCACGATCATGGCGAGAACCGTGGCGAATGCCGCCACCGCAAAGATGAAAGACAGACGGTTCGCGGTGCTCTCGCGCTCCACCGCCACGTAGCTGTAGAGCCCATGAGAGTAGATGATGCTCAGGACGGGCCATGCACTCACGACCATCAGCGCCATGGACGTACCCAGCTGCGTCTCCGGCCATGGCAGCGTGATGGCGAGGATGTAGCAGATCACCCCCAGCACGCCCGCCATGCCGGCGCGCACCCATGTGGTTCCGTTCGGGGTATTCATCGCGCAACCATACTCCCGTCCGGCCCGGTCTGTCATCGGTGGTTCAGACCCCGAGTGTCGCGACCAGTATGACGCCGAGGTCCGCGACCGCCTGCGCTGCGACCGCCGGCCAGAGGCTCCGGGACGCGCGCGTCATTCGTTGCCAGAGCCACGACGCCAGCCACAGGACGACGAAACAAACCGCCAGCCACGGCACGGACAGCAATGACCCGAGCACCAGCAGGTGGTAGCCCGCGAACGCGGCGTGCGCGAAAGGTGTGCGCTCGCGCAGCGGCGCCCAGTGGATCTGCTCGAGGACCGGGTGGACGAGGCCGAAGTAGAACGTCAGCACGATGAGCCCGGGGCCGGTGAGGTGATAGCGCTCGAGCCACGTGGCGAGGTCGATTCGCGCGATGTGCGGCAGGAGGACGGCGAGGGCCGGACCGGCCAGCACGAACGGGAGGATCAGAAGTGCCGCGGGAGTTCGCCCCGGTTTCACGAGCGCCGGGCGGGTGCCGCGCGCCCACCACAGAATCTGCGCGTGATAGGCGAGAATCGCGAGCCACGCGTCGTGAAACAGGAACCAGAAGACGCCGACGGCGAGATACGGCGCCGCGAGCGGGAGCATCACGTCAGCCGAGCCCCAGCGCGCGCTCGAACTCGCGGAATGCGTCTGTCTTCCCTTCCGAGCGGCACCACGACCGAATGACCTCCATGTCAACGTCGTCCC
>DASTOO010000477.1:0-2942 GCA_035762505.1 Candidatus Krumholzibacteriia bacterium | reverse complement strand
CCTGCCCACCGGGCTGGAACTGATTGGTCTCCGCAAGATTGCCGGACGTGTACGAGAGGTTGCGTACGAGCTCGACGACGGTCGGCGCGCCGACGTTCTTCAGATCGTCCAGACTCGTCACATCGACGTTCAGTGCCGCGTTCTCCGGCGTCCCCTTGATATGCGAGCCGGTCACGATGATCTCTTCGGGGGCGTCCCCGCGCGCTTCGGGCGCCGGCGCTTCCTGAGCGGCGGCGGGAAGCGCGAACGACAGCGTGATTGTTAAGGGAACGAGCCTTCTGAATGCGCGACGGGACATCGGTTGGTCTCCTTACCGACGGTTTCCAAGTTGAATGTGGATTCAACTCTGAACCAAATCGCCCACGTGCGTCTACGAAAAAAATCCGGCGCCCCGCGATCTCGCATCGCGTCCGCTGCGTCGCCGCGCCCGCGGCGCTCGCCTCGCGACGCGAGGGGGCGTCCGCAATAATGCGCCGCTCTTCGGCCCGCCTCGTCCCCATCGTCTAGAGGCCTAGGACTCGGCCCTTTCAAGGCCGAAACACGGGTTCGAATCCCGTTGGGGACGCCATCTCGCCGAGCGGAGATCGGTCTCGCTCTCTGGCGGAGCGACCTCTCGCCGACCGCTGACGGCGACCGAACGACCCGTCCGACGCGCGCCGGTTCCGACGTCTGAGCGCCGCGGGGCGAACGCTTTGGCCCGCCAAGCCGCATTTTTGTGTTGATTCGCACATTCTCGCGGGCAGAGACTGCGGGTCAGCTAGGTCCGCGCGCCGCACTCGCGCGAGCCCCAGCCAACCAAATGGAGATGCGCGCCCATGCAACCCATCCGTTGGTGCCTGCTTTCGCAGGCCGCAATCGCTGCGCTCGCCCTCGCAATGCCGGCCCTCGCCCAGGAGGCACCGCCCGCGGAGGCGCCGGCTCCGGCGCCCGAGGCTGCGCCCGGTCGCGACATCGAAGAGATCATCGTCACCGCGACGAAGCGCGAGGCGAACATCCAAGACATCCCGATTGCGGTGAGCGCCTTCAATGCGGAGGAACTCGCCTCGCGCCGAATCGACGAGATCGAGGACCTCGCGCAGGTCTCGCCGAGCATTCATGTCAATACCAGCAACACGTCGTCCGCCGGCGGCACGCTGCGCATCCGCGGCGTCGGGACGACGGGCAATAACATCGGCCTCGAAGCGGCGGTCGGAACCTTCATCGACGGCGTCTACCGAAGCCGCTCGGGCCAGGGCTTCAACGACCTTCTCGACATCGAGCGCATCGAGGTGCTGCGCGGCCCGCAGGGCACCCTGTTCGGAAAGAACACGTCAGCGGGCGCGGTCAGCGTGATCACGAAGCGGCCGGTGCTTTCGGGCACGGAGGCGTGGATCTCGGGCGAGTACGGCAGCTTCGACCACCGCAAGCTGTCCGCGAGCGTGTCGGGGCCGATCGTCGAGGAGGTGCTCGGCTACCGCCTGTCTGCGACGTGGAATCGGCGCGACGGGTTCTACGAGAACTTCCACAGCAGCAGCGATTCGGACGACGCGGGCATCCGCGATCGCTGGACGCTACGCGGCCAGCTCCTGTACGCGCCGAACGAAGACCTCGACTTCCGCTTCATCGCGGACTTCACGCAGCGCGATGAGTCCTGCTGTCCGGCGGTCTTGGTTCGTGGCGGCGGCACGATTGGACGCGTGTTGACGGCGGCGCAGGCACAGCCTGGCGGCCTTGGGCTGGACGTGGCCGTCGACTCGCTCGGCGCGGCGATTCGAGGGCCCGATGTCTCCCGTCTCTCCGGACGAAAGTGGCACACCGGCTTCAACACCGAGCCGTTCGAGGACATCAAGGACGGCGGCATCGCGCTCGAGGCGAATTGGGATCTCGACTGGACGAAGCTCACCTCAATCACCGCGTGGCGCAGCTTCCGCGCCGATTACGCGCAGGACATCGACTTCACGAGCGCGGACGTGCTGCATCCGCAGGATCCGGATGGAGGCGGCGCGTTCGATGACTTCGAGAACTTCAGCCAAGAGATCCGCGCGCAGGGTGTGCTCTTCGACCAGCTCGACTGGCTGCTCGGCTTCTACGGCTACACGGAGGATGTCTCGACTCACACCAGAGTCGAATGGGGAGCCGACGCCCCCTTCGTGATCGCGGGGGCCGCGGTTCCTTCTCTTCTACCCGAGGGCACCGGCTACGAACGCGATGCGTTCATCGACACCACCGGCTGGGCGCTCTTTACCAACAACACTTGGCACCCCTGGGATAGGCTCGACCTGACGATTGGAGCGCGTTACTCGAAGGAGACGAAGGAAGCGGGCAGCGTCGTCAACGGCGCGCCCGACGGCGAGTTCGCAAACGCGCAGCACTGCCAGACCGGGATCTTCATCAACAGCTTCTGTAACAACCTCTCGTGGAGCGACAGCGGAGTCACCGAGAAGGAGTGGACTTACACGTTCAGCGGCGCATTCCACGTGACCGAGGACATCAACGTCTATTACTCGTACTCGCGCGGGTACAAGGCAGGTGGCTTCAATACGGACCAAGATTCCTTCGACTGTGCGATCCTCGACGGTCCGGACATGGATACGGTTGCGACGCGCTTGGAGCCGGAGCCGCTCACCGGGGTTTGCGCCGGCCTCGGTGCTGGCCCCGACCCGCTGAACCCGGACCTCACCGTTCCGATCAACAACACAAAGTTCGATCCGGAGTTCGCCAAGTCTCACGAACTTGGCCTCAAGACCACGTTCCTAGACGGCCGCGCGCGTTTGAATCTCACGTTGTTCACGACGGACTTCACGGACTTCCAGCTGAACACCTTCACCGGCCTCGGATTCATCGTGTCGAACGCGGAGAAGGCGCGGTCCCGCGGCGTCGAGCTCGAGTCGTTCTTCGCTCCGATCGAGGGCATGACGCTGACGCTTGGCGCGACGTACGCGGACGCGCGCTACGACGACCCC
>DASTOO010000476.1:0-6220 GCA_035762505.1 Candidatus Krumholzibacteriia bacterium | reverse complement strand
CCGGGAAGGATGCGGCCCAGCGCGTCCGCGGACTCTTTGCAGCGGCCGCGTTCGAAGAGGAGGGTGCCGAGCTTGAAGTACACGTCCTGCGCGATGCCCGCGTATTGCGGCGACGGCGCGCGTTCGAAGGCGAGGCGCGCGCGCGCGAGCTCGACCATCGCGCCGTTGGCGTCGTTGCGCTCCATCATGGCGCCCGCGAGCGTGTAGTGCGAGATGACGTCGTGCGTGGCGCGCTGGCTCGCGAAGCGCGGGTACGCGGCGTTGGCGAAGACGAACGCGGCGGCGAACAGGGCGGCCCCGGGCACGAGCCGCTTCCAGACACGGGCCCTGGCCGCGCGGAACAATTCCACGGCCGCCCATGCGGCGAACAGGATCAGCACCGGCACCACCGGCAGGCGCAGGCGCGCCACCACGAAGAAGGCGACGACCGCGAGCATGTACGCGACCGTGAATCCGTACAGCAGCGTCAGCTCGCGGCGGCGCGGCCACAACCAGACCCCGCCCACCAGCGCCAGCGGCGCCACCAGCCAGAAGCCCGGCAGGGGGACGCGGCCCAGTCCGTACCGTTTCCAGAAGAAGTAGATGTACTTCTCGTTCGAGCGCTCCGGCCCCTCCCAGAACATGTAGAACTTGCTCCCGAAGAGCCCGGCGGCCGCCAGCGGCTCGGACGCGAGATAGTCCAGGCCGCGACCGAAGTAGAACGACGACGCTTCCGCGGGCGTCAGCGTTCTTCCCGCCTGTTCGCCCGCGATGGCGAGCGCCTCGTCCTCGCCGCCCATCCACGGCGAGCGCGTGTCCGGGATCACGGCGCTGCGCCCGTCGGCCGACGGGTTGTTGCCGATGTAGAAGTTCAGGCCGCCCGACCATGCGACGGGCACCAGCGCGTGCGAACCCCGGTAGTTGTGAACCATCGCGGGAACAAGTGCCAGGAGGCACGCGCCGGTGACGAGGGCAGCCGGACGAAGCCATGCGCGCGGTGGCACGGATCGTCCTTCCGCCCCGCGCGCCGCGGCGCGGAACGCGAACGGGACCACCGCGAGCAGGACGAGGCTCGTCGGGCGGGCGAGCGCCGCGAGGCCGATGCACGCGCCCGCCGCGAGGAGCCGGGCGACGGTGGGAGACGCCGCCGCGCGCGCCAGGCGCCACAATGACAACACGACGAGCGCGACGAAGAGCGGCTCCACCAGGACCTCGCCCTCGAAGTAGATGAACGGCCAGTACAACGCCGCGACGAGACCCGCCACGAGCGTCACGCTCCGTGGGAAGTACTCCCGCGCGAGCAGCACCAGCAGACCGCAGGTCGCTGCACCGATCGCGTGGTTGGCGGCGATCGCCGTCGCCACGCTGCCGCCCGTCAGCTGGTAGATGAGCGCGAGGAAGTACGGGTACAACGGGCCGCGGAAGAACACCGCCGGCCCCGCCTCGCCGGCCGCGAGCGCCCGCGCCCAGCGATCGATGTGCGCGGAGTCCATGATGAGGTAGTCGAACGCGGGGTTGCCGCGCGTGTTGACGAGGAAGCACGCGAAGCGCGCGAGCAGCGCGACCGCGACGACGATCGCGATGTCGCGCGCGCCGCCGGCCTGCGGGCGCGCGCCGACCGTTGCCGCCTGGCCGGTCCTCATGAACGCTTCGTGTAGTCGCCGTCGCGCGGGAATATCCCCGCGATCCCGTCCGCCATCCAGTCGTGCAGGAGACCGTTGGAGGCGATGACGTGCCCGGACGTGAGGTACGTGCCGCCGCCGAAGAAATCGGTGACGCGCCCGCCCGCTTCCTCGATCAGGAGGATGCCGGCGGCGATGTCCCAGGGGCTCAGCGTCATCTCCCAGAAGCCGTCGAACCTCCCCGCGGCGACGTAGGCGAGATCCATCGCGGCTGAGCCCCCGCGGCGAATGCCCCGGCAGTGGTTGAAGAAGTGCGCGAACGACCGGAGGTAGATGTCGAGCAGATGGCGCGCGCGAAACGGGAAACCCGTCCCGAGCAGGATCTTGTTCTCGTCCTGCAGGCGGCTGACGTGGATGCGATGCCCGTTGAGGAACGCGCCCTCGCCGCGCACCGCCGTGAACATCTCGTCGAGCAGCGGGGCGTACGTGACCGCGACCGCCATGCGGCCGTCGATCTCCAGCGCCATCGTCACCGCGAAGTGCGGATAGGCGTGGATGTAGTTGGTTGTCCCGTCCAGCGGGTCGATGTACCAGCGGCGCGGGCTGGACTCGCGTCCCTGATTGATATCCGGCGCGAGCGTCTCTTCCGCCACGATGAAATCGTGCGGGAAGGCCCTCCGCAGGCCCTCGACGATCACCCGCTGCGACTCGTGGTCGACCACGGTGACGAAGTCGTTGCGACCCTTCTCATCGATGTCGCTCTCCGTGATCCGGGCGTACGAGGCGCGCACGATCGCGCCCGCTTCCAGCGCGAGCGAGCGGGCGACGTCGAGTTCGGGGTGGAGGTTCGTCATTATGAATAAGGCGATCGTGACGGGCGCGGCGGGAGCCGCGCCGTCCATTCTGCCACGACGCGGCGGTTTTATCGACCCTTTTGCTTGCCCGTCGCGCGGAACCGCGCCTCCACCATCTCGAGGAAGACGCCCGCGGCGGGCGAAAGCGCCGCATCCTCGCGGTAGACCATTCCGATTTCGCGCTCGAACCGCACACCCGGGATCGGCACGCTCCGCAGCGCGCCGCTCGCGAGCTCCGCTTCCACCACCGGCCGCGGCAGGATGGCGGACCCCAGGCCCGCCTGTGCGAGCTGCTTCATTGCCTCCGGGCTCGAGATCTCCATGCGCGCGCGCAGCGTCTCGCCGTGTGCGGAAAAGACGTCGTCGATCATACCGCGGGTGATGGACCCGGCCGGGTAGGCGATCACGCCGTGGCTCACCAGATCTCCCAGGCGGGTCCGGCGCCGCGCCGCGAGCGGGTCGTCCGGGTGCACCACCACGACCAGCTCTTCGCGGTAGATGGGCCGCACCGTGAAACCGCGTGTCTGGATGGGAAGCGTCGCGGTGGCGAGCTCGATGCGCCGGGCGGCGAGCGCGTCGAGCAGGCGCTGGGTGTCCCCCACCATGATCTCGATGCGAACGCCGGGATAGCGGCCGTGGAACGCCCGGTACACGTCGGGCAGCACGTACACGCTGGCCGCGTCCGTGTTCCCCATCCGCAGGGTGCCGGTTTCCAGCTCGCGGAACCCGCGCAGCTCCGATTCGAGCAGCTCGAGGCTGCGCACGACTTCTTCGGCGCGCGCCACCAGCACCGCGCCGGCCTCCGACGGCACCAGCCGCCGTCCCCGCCGCACGAGGAGCTTCTGGCCGATCTCGTCCTCGAGCTTCTTGATCTGGAGGCTTACGGCGGGCTGCGTGATGAAGTGCTCGGTGGCGGCGGCGCCGATGCTGCCGAGCCGGGCCGCGGAGAGGAAATAGCGCAGTTGACGGATTTCCATAAGCTATGCTTATAGTAAGCATACCAAGTTTAAATTTCAATTCTATTCGTGCGCGGGCTATTCTGGGGGGCGTTCAAACCTGCCGCCCCACCGGGCGTATTGGGAGGAGATCCAATGAAGAAGACGCAGTCCATTCGTCCCGCGACGGGAAAGCTCGGCATCCTGCTGCCCGGCATGGGTGCCGTCGCGACCACGTTCATCGCCGGGGTCGAAGCCGTTCGCGCCGGCATTGCCCGACCCATCGGTTCCCTGACCCAGATGGGGACGATTCGCCTCGGCAAGCGCACCGACGACCGCTCACCCCACATCAGCGAGTTCGTCCCGCTGGCGTCGCTCGACCAGATCGAGTTTGCGGGCTGGGATCCGATCCCGGACAACGCATACCAGGCGGCGCTCAAAGCGGGGGTCCTCGAGAAGGAACTCGTCAACCAGCTCCGCGACCGGCTCGAGCCCATCGTGCCGATGACGGCGGTATTCGACACGAAGTACGTCAAGAAGCTCGACGGCCCCAACGTCAAGAAAGGCAAGAACTGGATGGAGCTGGCCGAGCAGGTGCGCGAAGACATCCGGCGCTTCAAGTCGGAGAAGAAGCTCGACCGCATGGTCATGGTGTGGTGCGCCAGCACCGAGGTCTACCTCGAGGCGCAGCCGGTGCACCAGTCGGTGAAGGCGTTCGAGGAAGGGCTGAGGAACAACGACCCGGCCATCTCGCCGAGCATGGTGTACGCCTACGCGGCCCTGAAGGAGCGCGTCCCGTTCGCCAACGGCGCGCCCAACCTGACGGTCGACATCCCGGCGATGGTCGAGCTGGCCAAGGAGATGCGCGTGCCCATCTGCGGCAAGGACTTCAAGACCGGCCAGACCCTGATGAAGACCATCCTCGCGCCCGGATTCCGCGCCCGACTCCTGGGCGTCAGCGGCTGGTATTCGACCAACATCCTCGGTAACCGCGACGGCGAAGTGCTGGACGACCCCGCATCGTTCAAGACCAAGGAAGTGAGCAAGCTCGGCGTGCTGGAGAGCATTTTCCAGCCCAAGCTGAATCCCGAGTTGTACGGGAACATGTACCACAAGGTGAGCATCAACTACTATCCGCCGCGCGGCGACAACAAGGAAGGCTGGGACAACATCGACATCTTCGGGTGGCTCGGCTATCCCATGCAGATCAAGGTGGACTTCCTGTGCCGGGATTCGATCCTGGCCGCGCCCATCGTGCTCGACCTGGCGCTGTTCATCGACTTCGCGGAGCGCGCGAACATGACGGGCATCCAGGAGTGGCTCTCGTTCTACTTCAAGAGCCCGCAGACCGCGCCCGGTCTGTACGCCGAGCACGACCTGTTCATCCAGCTCATGAAGCTGAAGAACAACCTGCGCCACGTGATGGGTGAGGAGCTCATCACGCACCTGGGCCAGGAGTACTACGCGTAGCGGTGGCGCAGCACGCCGTTGAACCATGGACCGACCCGCGGTGGGACGCCTACGTGGCGTCTCACCCGCGGGCGACGATCTACCACACCGCCCCCTGGATCCGCATCATCTGCGAAGTCGGGCGTTACCCGTCCCTGTGCCTGCTGCACGAGCGTGACGGCCGCGTCAGCGGCGTGCTGCCGCTCGTCGCGGTGGACAGCCGCATCACCGGCCGGCGGATCACGAGTCTCCCGTTCTCCGACGTGGGATTCGCGCTCGCCGACGACGCGGAGACCGCGCGCGCGCTGCTGGACGAAGCGCGCGCCGTGCGTGGACGCCGCGGCGCGGCGTTCTACGAGATGCGGGGCGCCCCGGCCTTGCGCGACGGCGGCGACGCGCCCGCGGGCGGGTTTGCGCGCGCGTCGCACTTCTGGAATCACCTGATCCCGCTCACCCCCGATCCCGAGGAAGTGAAGCGGACCTTCAGCCGCACCGCGGTGCGCCAGACGATCACGAAGGGCGCGCGGCTCGGCGTGACGGTCCGGCTCGGCGATGGCGCGGACGACCTGGACCGGTTCTACGCGCTTTACGTCAGGAACCGCCGCCGCCACGGCATTCCCCCGCAGCCGCGAAGGCTCTTCGCCACGATTCTGGAACGAATGACGGACGCGCCGCGCGCCACGCTCTATCTCGCCGAACACGAGGGCACGGCGGTGGCGGGACTCATCATGATGCGCTACCACGGCATCACCTACGCCAAGTACGAGGGCGTGGACGAGACGCGCCGCGAGCTGGTGGCGCTGTACCCGCTGTTCTGGAAGACCATCGAGGACGCGATTCTGGCGGGCGACCGCTGGTATGACTTCGGGCGGACCGCGGCCGACAACCCCGGCCTCAACGAGTTCAAGAAGCGCTGGGGCACCACCCAGGTGGAGCTTCCCTACTATTTCGATCCGCCGCGCGAGGGCGTCAGCGTCGTAAAGAGCGACTCCCTCAAGTATCGCGTCTTCACCCGCGTGTTCCGCGCGATGCCCGAGGGGTGGTCGATCCGCGTGGGCGAGCGCATTTTTCGACACTTCGGCTGACGAGCCGCTCCCCGGCCGGCACCCCCGAAAACACGAAGAGGATCCCCGCCCCCGGAGGAGCAAGGATCCTCTTCCTGCAACGACGATTCGAGGACGCGCCGAAAACCGGGTTGTCTAGTCCCGGTAGAGCGACTTCACGCCGCCCCAGGTCGACTGCTCGGTCGACACTGCGCATCCCGTAACCGAAACCGTCAGATCACGAATGTCGCCCCAGTGGCCGTCCGTCGGGCCCGCGTTGCAGTTGGCATCGCGGTAGTCCGGGTAGTCGGCCGGCTTCGCGTTCGGGCTGCTGCCCA
>DASTOO010000475.1:0-10726 GCA_035762505.1 Candidatus Krumholzibacteriia bacterium | reverse complement strand
AGCTGCTGCCGCCCGGGCCCGACGAAGCGGACGTCCTGCACGAGGACCGGCGCAACGGCGGCGTTCTTCGCCTGGGCGATCCGGTCCGCCTGCGTCGCCGCTTCGCGCTCTCCTAGTCCGTCGTGGCATTCGACGAAGATGCGATCGCCGAAGATGCCTCGGAGCGGGAGCACCAGGTGGCGCACGTCGAATCCCGCCCGGGCGAGGTCCAATCCCGCGATCGCGACGACTCCGTCCCCGCGTCCCTCGAGGTCCTCGAGGTAGACCCCCTCCCCGCGCTCGCGCCGGGTGGCGGAGACGGTCGCCGCCGCGCAGACATTCCGCAGGCCCGCACGGTCGAGAGCGAGGAGGATCACAGACTGGACGGGATCGTCGGCGGACGGCGGGTTGCTCCAGTCGACGTAGAGCAGCGTGCCGTAGATCGGCTTGACACCGACCTCGCGCGCGGCGCGATGGAGCTCGACGAACCCGTAAGTGCCGCTGACGTCCGTCAGGGCCACCGAGTCGAAGCCCACGCGGCGGGCGTGACGGCAGATTTCATCGGGCGAGGACAGGCCCAGGCCCAGACTGTACGAGGAAAGCACCCGTAAGTGGACGAACGGTCTCACATTGCGGGTTGGCATCGGCAGCTTCTTTCCGGAGGACTGTGCGATTGGTCAAGAGGAAGATAGCGCACCGCGGTGGGCGCTCACAAGACGCCTGGAGGCCGGGGAGAAAAGAAACGGGCCGCGACCGGAGTCGCGACCCGTGGGTTGGTGAGCCGCCCGGGACTCGAACCCGGTACCACTTGCTTAAAAGGCAAGTGCTCTGCCAGATGAGCTAGCGGCTCCCGAACACTCCGATTCTACAATCCCGCCGCCGCGCCGCGCGACTCGGGCATCTCCACCATCGCGGATCGCTCCGGGCCCAGGGAGACGAGGTGGATGCGGCACCCGACGAGCTGCTCGAGCCGCCGGATGTACGCGATGGCCCGCGGCGGCAGATCCTCGACGTTCTTCCCTTCCGTGCGAGCCTCCCAGCCATGCATCACCTCGTAATTCGGTTTCACGGCGGCGACATCGTGCGCGTCGGCCGGAAACACATCCACCGCGCGCTTGCCCGCCCGGTACGACGTGCACACCTTCACTTCGGCGAACGTGTCGAGCACGTCCAGCTTGGTGAGCGCGATATCGGTGATGCCGTTGATCTTCACCACCGTGCGCGCGGCCACCGCGTCGAACCAGCCGCAGCGGCGCGGACGCCCGGTGGTCGTGCCGTACTCGTGGCCGATGTCGCGCAGCTTCTGCCCGACGCGGCTCTTCTCTTCCGTCGGGAACGGACCGTTTCCGACGCGGGTGCAATACGCCTTGAAGATCCCGACAATGCGATCGAAGGCGGAGGGCGGGAGCCCGGTGCCGGTGGCCGCGCCGCCCGCGCTGCACGAACTGGACGTCACATAGGGGTACGTCCCGTGGTCGATATCGAGGAGCGAGCCCTGGGCCCCCTCGCACAGGATCTGCTTGTGCGCCGCGACCGCGTCCCACAGGATCGGGCGCGTATCGGTGATCATCGGCAGGAGGCGCTTGCGGGTCTTCAGCAGATCATCGACGACCCGCGACGGCGACAGGGTCTTCGCGCCGCGGAGCTTGAGCACGCGGTTGTTTTCGCGCACACGCGCCGTCACGAGGTCGCGCAGCTCCGCGGGACTCCGCCTCAGATCCGCCATGCGCACGCCGTCGCGGCGCGCCTTGTCGGCATACGCGGGCGATATCCCCTTGCGCGTCGTCCCGATGCCGCCGTCGACGCGGCGGTCTTCGGAGTCGCAGTCGAGCAGCACGTGGTACGGAAGCACCAGGTGGGCTTGATCGCTGATGTGAATCCGGCCCCCGAACTCGATGCCGCGCTCTGCAAGGTCGTCGATCTCGCGCACCAGCGCCGCGGGGTCGATGACCATGCCGCCGCCCAGCACACAGGCCGCCTGGGGATACAGAATCCCCGAGGGCACCTGATGGAAGGCGAAGCGCCGGTCGCCGACCACCACGGTATGCCCCGCGTTGGCGCCGCCCTGAAAGCGGACGACGTAGTCCGCCTCGCGGGCGAGGTAGTCGATGATCTTGGCCTTGCCCTCGTCGCCCCACTGCCCGCCCACAACCAGAGTAACCGGCATGATTCCTTCCCCGCGCCGCCCGGGCGCGCGCGCCACACCCGCCCGCCGTGCGGGTGGTGACGGAATTCTCTTCGCATAGGTCCCCGGCGCGCGGTCGCGCACCGTCGATGCTTGCCGAAGGGGCCCGCTCTCTGCGAGCCGGATCATTATAAGGACACCGGCCGGGCCGGTCAACCGAGGTCGGCGTGGCGCACCTCCGGCCGCGCGGCTGTTGCACGTCTAGCGGTTCACTGCGTCGCGGATCTCGCCGCGCGTCAAGGCGAGGCCGATCGACTCGGCGACATCCGTCGCCACCCGGCGCTGGGCATCGACCGTGACCGAGCCCAGATGCGGCGTGAAGACCGACCGCGGGTGACGGAACAGCGGATGGTCGCCCGGGGGCTCCCGCTCGAACACATCCATGGCCACCGCGCGCACCTTGCCCGCATCGAGCGCGGCGAGGAGGGCGTGCTCGTCCACAATGCCGCCGCGCGAGCAGTTCACGATCACCACACCGTCCTTCATCGCCGCGATCTCGCGCGCGCCGATGAGACCCTGCGTATCCATCCCGAGCGGAACGTGCATCGTGATCCAGTCGCTCTCCCGGATCACGTCGGACAGCGTCAGGAGCTCGGCGCCAAGGGTCCGCGCCTGTGCCGCGTCGACATACGGGTCGCACGCGACGACGCGCATCCGAAACGCCCCGGCGCGCATCGCGACCTCGCGCCCCACCCGCCCCAGACCGACGACGCCCAGCGTCTTCCCGGCGAGTTCCACCCCGTGAAACGACTCGCGTTCCCAGCCGCCGGCGGTGACGGTCGTGTGCGCGCGCGGAATCTCGCGCGCCACCGCGAGCATCAGCGCCATCGTGTGTTCGGCGGTCGAGACCGTGTTGCTCCGCGGCGAGTTGATGACCACGATTCCGTGTTTGGTGGCGACGGCGACATCGATGTTGTCGACCCCGACACCGGCGCGCCCGATGAACCGGAGGCGCTTCCCGGCCTCGATCACCGCCGCCGTCACCCGGGTGGGGCTCCTCACGATGATCGCCTCGAAATCCGGAATCAGGCGGAGGAGCTCGTCCGGCGGCGGGGTCCCGATTGCGACGGCTTCGATGCCGCCGAACGCTTCCAGCGTCTTCACCGCGTCCGCCGCGATGCCGTCGGTCAGGAGCACGCGGTTCAACGCGCGCCCCGGCTTTCGGCGTAGGACTTCTGCAGCGCCTCGACGCCCCTCCCGAACGTCCGCGCGATCCCGAGGTCGTTCAGCGTCGCTTCGAACGCGGAGACCGCCGTGAACATGTCCGTGGCGTCGTAGTAGCCGAGGTGCCCGATGCGCACGATCTTCCCTTTGAGCGAGCCCTGGCCTCCCGCGATCTTGACGCCGTAGCGGGACTCCAGGTGCTTCGTGATGGCGCCCGCCGAGTCGCCCGGAGTCAGCACGGCCGTGGTGGCGTTGGACGGAACCGCTGCGAGCAGCCTGAGCCCCATGGCGCTGACGGCGGCGCGGGTGGCGCGCGCGTTCGCGTCGTGACGCGCGATGACGTGCTCGATCCCTTCCTCCCGGATCATCTCGAGCGCCTTGCACAACGCAACCACCAGTGTGATCGCCGGCGTGTAGGGCGTCTCGCCCTTCTCCGCCGCGGCAATAGCCTTCTGCAGGTCGAAGTAATAAACCGCGTGGCGGGCTTCCTTCATCCGGGCCTGCGCGCGCGCGGAGAGCGCGACGTATCCGAGGCCCGGAGGGATCATGACGCCCTTCTGCGAACCGCCCACCACGGCGTCGAGTCCCCAGTCGTCGGTGCGCACATCGTGCGCGCCGGCGCTGGTGATGGCATCGACGACGATCAGCGCGTCGTGGGCGTGCGCAATCGTCGCGAGCGATGCCACGTCCTGGAGCGCGCCCGTCGACGTTTCCGAGTGCGTCGCAAACAACACACTCGCGCCGGGGTTGGCCTTGAACGCCCGCTCGACCTCGGACGGGTCGACGACCTGGCCGTACTCCGCGGTCACGGAAACAACCGTCAGGCCGAATACCTCGCCGATCTCGCGCCAGCGTTCGCTGAATTTCCCGAGCTCGGTGACGATGACCGTCTCGCCGGGCTTCGTCAGGTTGACGACCGCGGCCTCCATCGCACCTGACCCCGATGCCGTGAGAATCGCCACCGGGTTGGTCGTGCGCAGCACGTACTGGAGCCCTGCCATGGCGTCGCGGTGCGCGCGCCGGAACGCCTCGCCGCGATGATGGATGAGCGGCCGCGCCTGTGTTTCCAGCACCTCGGCGGGAATGGCCGTCGGGCCGGGGGTGAACAGTCTGGGTGTCTTCATGCTCTCGTACTCCTTGGGATACCGCGATTATACGGTTGCCGCGCGCGGCTGCAAGACCGGGATCAGGGCGTCAGGGCGGCCTCGATCCAGGCCCAGAGTTCCTTGCGCCCCCGCCCGGTGATGCTCGAGAAGGCAACCACGCCGGCGTCGGGGTGAACGTCGAACTGGCGGATGGCCGCCGCCATACGCCCGTCCAGGGACGATTTGCTCACCTTGTCGGACTTGGTAAACACGAGGCACAGCGGGCGCCGCGTCGCGTTCATGCGGTGGATGGATTCGAGGTCGAGGTCGGTGGGTTCGTGGCGCGCGTCGATGAGTTGCACGAGCGCGTTGCGGCGGTCCCGCTCGGCGAGGTAGATCTCGAAGAGCTCCTTCCAGCGGCGCGATTCCGACCGGGCCACCTTCGCATAACCGTACCCCGGCATATCCACCAGGAAGAAGCGGTCGTTGATCTTGAAGAAGTTCGCGGCGCGCGTCTTGCCGGGCGTCTTGGAGATGCGCGCCACTCCCTCCCGGCCGAGCAGCGTATTGATCAACGACGATTTCCCGACGTTCGACCTGCCGAACAGCGCCACTTCCGGGCGCGGATCGCTTGGGAACCCCCCGGGGAATCCGTAGGATCCCGTGAACTCGACTGACTTGATCCTCATATGGAAATGCGGCCGCTTTGGCGTGGTCGCCGGGCCGCGGGGCGATTATAATGACCGGCGGCGTTTCGCGGCCACAGAAACGTCCGGCCGAATGACGAAATCGCTATCGATCCAGACCTTGCGCGCAGCGGGGCTTTCCGAGGCCGACGCCGAGCGGCTGACGGCGTACCTCGTGCGCGCGACCGCGACCGACGCCGCCGCCGGTTGGAGCCTCGTCTCCCGCGAGGCGCTCGCGCCCTCGCTGCCCCACGCGGTCCATCGTTTCCTGTACGACACCATCTTCGCCGTTTGGGACGGGTCCCACGGCCCCCGGCCCGCCTGGACCCCCACCCGGGAAGAAGCCGCCGCGACCAATATCGCCGCCGCGTGCCGCCGGCGCGGTCTTGCCGGCTACGCAGATCTCCATCGCTGGTCGGTGCGCCACCGCGCGGAGTTCTGGCGCGACACCATCGACGCGCTGACGCTCCGTTTCCGGACCCCACCCGCCGAGATTCTCGACGCCTCCCGGGGTGTCGCGGCGGCGCGCTGGCTGGCCGGCGCGCGGCTCAACATCACCGAGAGCTGCTTCCTGTCGACGCGCGACGCTACCGCCATCGTCAGCCGGAGCGAAGACGGAAGCCTCGCGCGCCTCAGCTACGGCGAGCTCGACGCCCTCTCGAACCGCTTCGCCAACGCGCTGCGATCGTTCGGCGCCGGCCCCGGAGCCGCGGTCGCGATTGCGATGCCCATGGCGGTCGAAGCGGTGGTCGCGTATCTCGGAATCGTGAAGGCCGGGTGCGTGGTGGTCTCGGTGGCGGACAGCTTCGCGGCGGACGAGATCCGCACCCGGCTTCGTATCGCCGGCGCGCAGATCGCGGTAACGCAGGACGTCGTGGTGCGCGCGGGGAAGACGCTCCCGATGGCGCAGAAGGTGTTCGACGCCGGCGCGCGCGCGTGCATCGTGGTGCCCCACGCCAAGACGAGCGACGTGACGCTTCGTGCCGGCGATCGCTCGTGGGATGCGTTCCTGTCCCCCGACGAGGCGTTCGACGTTCATCCCGGCGCGCCGGATGACGCCACCAATATCCTCTTCTCGTCCGGCACCACCGGCGACCCCAAGGCCATTCCGTGGTCGCATGCCACTCCGATCAAGTGCGCCATGGACGGCCATTACCACCACGACATCCACCCCGGCGACGTTGTCGCCTGGCCGACGAACCTCGGCTGGATGATGGGTCCGTGGCTCATCTACGCGAGCCTCATCAACCGGGCGACCATGGCCCTCTCCGCCGACGCGCCCAACACGCCGGCCTTCTGCCGCTTCGTCCAGGACGCCCGCGTCACCATGCTCGGTGTCGTGCCGAGCATCGTGAAGGCGTGGCGCGCCGGCGGCATGACCGACGGGGTGGACTGGACGTCGCTCCGGGCCTTCAGCTCGACCGGCGAGGCCTCCAACGCGGACGATTATCTCTGGCTCATGGCGCGAGCGCGCTACAAGCCGGTGGTGGAGTATTGCGGCGGCACGGAGATCGGCGGCGGGTACATCACGCAGGCGCTCACTCAGGCCGCGTCACCCGCGACCTTTTCGACTCCGTCGCTCGGGCTCGACGTCCGCATCATGGACGAGCGCGGCAATCCCGCGCACAACGGCGAACTGTTCATCGTGCCGCCGTCGATCGGGCTCTCGCACACCCTGCTCAACCGGGATCATGACGAGGTCTACCACGCTGGAACGCCGAAGGGTCCCGTCGGCGAGACACTGCGCCGGCACGGTGACCAGATGGAGATGCTGCCCGCGGGGTACTACCGCGCGCATGGGCGCGCGGACGACACGATGAACCTCGGCGGGATCAAGGTGAGTTCGGCGGAGATCGAACGCGTGCTGCTCGGCGTCGAGGGGCTCACGGACGTGGCCGCCATCGCGGTCGACCCGGCCGACGGCGGACCGAGTCTGCTGGTGCTCTACGTGGCGGGCGCGGGGCTCGACGCGGCGGCGGTCAAGTCGGCCGCACAGAAGTCGATCGCGGCCAGGCTGAATCCCCTCTTTCGCGTGCACGACGTGCGCGTCGTGGACTCCCTGCCCAGGACGGCATCCAACAAGGTGATGCGGCGCGTGCTGCGCGAGCAGTACCCGGGGTAAGCGCCGAAGCGACCCTCGCGCCCTTCCGAGCGGTTGCAGTCAAGGCCCGGAGAGGTCGTATCTCCGCACCCGGTCCCCGTCGAGCCCGAGCACCACGCGCCCCGGCGCCGGGCCCGCGTCGCCATCGTCCCCGCTCGCGATCCGCACCGTGATGTCTTCGCGGCCGGCCCGTCGCGCCACGTAATGCTCCGCGTGGCGCAGCACCCCGAATCCCGGGACGCGGAATGTCGAATATGCGGGCCCCTCCGCGGGCGGGTTCACGAGCACCAGCTCGCCCCCCGCGGGAGCCTCGCGGGCGAGAGGTGCAATCTGGTCGAGCAGCACCGCGGCGCGCGTGCCGCACGCGTGCATCATTCCCGCCTTCGAAAACGAGGCGACCGCGTTGCCGGCGACGAGCGAAGCGACGGCGACCATCCACAGGATCCGCCACGGCTTCCGTTGCCGCGCAGCCTGCCCGGCCGACACCAGCCCGACCGCCAGCAATGCCGCCGCGGCGGGCAGCAACTGGTACGCGTAGAGCTCGCTTACCTGCTTGATCGGCACGATCGTGGCGACGCTGAGCAGCCCCACGCCGGCCTGCCACCAGACGCGCGCCTCGCGGCGACGGCGCCACAGCCCGACGGCGACGAGAGACAGGAGGACGGCGTACGCGGCCCCGAGCCCCGCGAGCGTCATCCGGTCGCCGGTGGCAACCGCGGTGAACATCGTGACGCTCGAGAACGGAATCGTCGCGGCGGTCCACAGCATCGCCAGGTTCCTCGGAATGTTCAGGCCGAGTGCGAAGCCATAGCGATTCTCGCCCATCTCGGGCACAGCCGACGCGCCGGCCGAGCGCGCCGCGAGATACAGAACGAAAACGACGCCGATGGGGACGAGACGCGCGGCGCGGGCGCGCATTCCAGGCACCGGCCCGCGGGGCGCGGGCAGTCCCGTCAACAGCACGAGCGCGGCCAGGAGCACGAAGGCGACGCCCGTCTCCTTTGCGAACAACGCGACCGCAAGCATTGCGAGTGCGCCGAGATAGCGACGGTCGCCGATCCCCCGTGCCGACACCTTCTCCCCCCGCGCCCAGCGGTAGAACCACCAGAGCGAGAGGTACCCGGCGAGCGTCCCCAGCAGTTGCGACAGGGTGTCGTTGCCCGCCACGGCGGGAACCGCGGCCTGGGAGGCCACCACCAGCAGCGACGCGAGACGTGCTTCACCCCGCCCGAGTCCCAGCCCCGATACCATGCGAAACACGAGGAAGCCCAGCAAGGCGTGCAACACGATCGACCCGGCATGGATGGGCCACGTGCTGAGTCCGAACCCCGACTGCACCGCGGCGAGGAGCGCGGACTGGATGGGGCGGTAGAAGGGGTTGTGCGGGTTCTCGTGGCTGAAGTGGTAGAACGGATCGAGGTGGGGCGGGTCGAAGACGAACTGGAAGTCGTCCGCGTAATACGGCCCGTGGAGGGCCGGCGCACCCACCGCGAACGACACGACGACCAGCGCCAGGAACCACTGGAGCGGTCGGTCGGTCGGCTGGCGTCGCGTCATGGCGCGGCCATTCTATCCGTCCCGCCGCGCCTCTGTCACGCCCGGTTTGTCGCAGCGCGGGCGGCCGCTAGTGCGCGACGTTCGACTCGATATACTCGAAGTACCCCGGCCGCTCGCGATCCGTCTGCGGTTTGACCGGCCGGTTCCGTATGCGCGGCAACGGGCGCTCCAGGGCGATACGGAGCACGTCGCGGAGATTCTCCGCCGTGTGGATCCGGAGCCCATTGCGCACCTCACGCGGGAGTTCCTTGATCATCTGCGCCGAACCCCTCGGAATGATCACCTCCTTGATGCCCGCGCGCAGCGCCGCGACCGTCTTCTCGTTCAGCCCGCCCACCGGCAGCACCTCGCCCTTGAGCGTGAGCTCGCCGGTCATGGCCACGTCGCGCCGCACCGGGATTCCGAAGAAGTTCGACACCAGCGCCGTGGCGATGGACACGCCCGCGCTGGGGCCGTCTTTGGGGATCGCGCCTTCCGGCACGTGGATGTGGACGTCGATCTCGTGAAAGAAATTCTTCTTGAGCGGCAGCACGCGCGCCATGCTACGCGCGTACGACACCGCGATCTGCGCGGACTCCTGCATCACGGCGCCGAGCTGGCCTGTGAGCGTGATCTTCCCGGTCCCCGGCATGAAGGCCGCCTCGATGCGGAGGATGTCCCCTCCGAAGCTCGTCCACGCGAGTCCCGTCGCCACCCCGACCATGTTCTTCTGCAGGATTTCCTTCTCCGTGAAGAGCGGCACGCCCAGGTAGCTCTCCAGCTTGCGCGCCGAGATCTTCACGGTCGACGACTTGCCCGAGCTGGCCACGTTCTTCGCCACCTTGCGCAGCACCTTGGCGAGCTCGCGCTCCAGGCTCCGCACGCCCGATTCGCGCGTGTAGGCCTGGATCACGCGCCGCACCGCGGCGTCGCTCAGCATCACGTCGGTCGCCTTGAGGCCGTGGCGGGTGAGCATCTTGGGCAGGAGGTGCTTGCGCGCGATACGCACCTTCTCCGTCTCGAGATACCCCGGCAGCCGGATGGTCTCCATGCGGTCCTGCAACGCCGCGGGAATCGTGTGGGTCACGTTGGCGGTCGTGATGAACATGACCTCGCTCAGGTCGAACTCCACCTCGAGGTAATGGTCGCTGAACGAGTGATTCTGCTCGGGATCCAGCACCTCCAGCAGCGCCGCCGCGGGGTCCCCGCGGAAATCGCTCGACATCTTGTCGATCTCGTCGAGGAGGATGACCGGGTTCTTGGTGCCAGCCTTGATGAGCGACTGGATGATGCGGCCCGGCATCGAGCCGATGTACGTGCGGCGGTGTCCGCGGATCTCGGCCTCGTCGCGCACGCCACCCAGCGAAAAGCGCACGAACTTTCGCCCGGTCGCGTCGGCGATGGACTGGCCGAGGGAGGTCTTCCCCACGCCGGGAGGACCGACGAAGCACAGGATGGGCCCCTTGAGCGACGTCGAGAGTTTCATCACGGCGAGGAACTCGACGATGCGCTCCTTCACCTTGCGCAGCCCGTAGTGGTCCTCGTCGAGCTGGCGGCGCACCGCCGCGAGGTCGAGCTTCTCGTCGGAGCGCACGTTCCACGGAAGCGCCAGCATGGTATCGAGGTAGTTCCGCACCACGGTCGCTTCCGGAGAGAGCGACGGCATCCGCGCCAGGCGGTCGACTTCCTTGAGCGCCACCTCGCGCGCGCGCTCGGGCATGCCGGCGGCGTCGATCTTCTCGCGGATCTCGTCGACTTCGCTGGACTCGTCGCCCGCGTGGCCGAGTTCCTTGCGGATCGCCTTCAGCTGCTCGTTGAGATAGAACTCCTTCTGGTTCTTCTGGACCTGGCTGCGCACCTCGCCTTCGATCTTCTTCTCGAGGCGCAGGATCTCCAGCTCCTCGGCCAGGATGGTGCCGAGCAGGCGGTAGCGTTCGGGCAGCTCCACCGCCTCCAGCAGGGGCTGCTTGGATTCGATCTTGGCGATGAT
>DASTOO010000474.1:0-3043 GCA_035762505.1 Candidatus Krumholzibacteriia bacterium | reverse complement strand
ACTGCCGCCGTCTTTCACCGAAGGAGGCCGATGAACAAGATCGTTGCACGCTTCGTCGACGGACGCATTCTCAAGGGGTTCACCAACGACTTCACCCCCGCGAAGGACCGGTTTCACGTCACGCCCGACGGGGCGGCCCTGGGTGACGAGCCCACGCCCATCAAGCGCGAGGAGCTGAAAGCGCTCTTCTTCGTGAAGGACTTCAAGGGCAACCCGGACCACAAGGAGAGGACCGACTTTGATCCATCGCGGGCGGGAACCGGCCGGAAGATCCGGGTGGTGTTCAAGGACGGGGAGATCCTCATCGGGACGACGGTCGGCTACCAGAAGGGTCGTCCGGGGTTCTTCCTCGAATCCGTCGACGCCGAGTCCAACATCGCGCGTTGCTATGTGGTGACGAGCGCCACGAAAGAGATCTCGTTCGTGTAGACGACCGTGTTCGCACGCAGCCGCATCGTTCTGGTGACCGGAGCCAACCGCGGGCTAGGTCTCGAGACCGCCCGGCAGCTCGCCCAGAACGGGCTCCGCGTCATCCTGACCTGCCGCAACGAGTCGGAGGGTTACGCCGCCGCGCGGGAACTCGTCGCCGAAGGGCTGGGCGTGGAGTTCCGGCCGCTCGACGTCGCCGACGACGTGAGCATCGGCACCCTGGCCACCGACCTGCGGCACGACGGCGTAATGCTCGATGTCCTCGTGAACAACGCCGGCGTCGGGCTGCGCGGCTTCAACGCGGACGTGGTGCGGCGCACACTCGCGGTGAATTACTTCGGCGCCGCCCGTGTGACCGACGCGCTGCTCCCGCTGATCCCCGACGGCGGCACCATCGTCATGGTGTCGAGCGCGCTGGGCGAACTCGTCAACTACCGCGCGGAACTCAAGAAGCGCCTGCTCGATCCCGCGCTCACCCGCGCCGACCTCGATGCCCTCATGCGTTCGCTGATTGTGGACGTCGAACACGGGCGTCACACGGCGACCGGCTGGCCCTCGTCCGCGTACAATGCCTCCAAGGCCGGTCTCAACGCCCTCACGCGCGTGCTGGCGCGGGACCTGGCCGCGCGCGACATGCACGTCAACGCGGTTTGCCCCGGATGGGTGCGGACGGACATGGGCGGGCGGAGCGCCACCCGCAGCGTGGAAGCCGGTGCGGCGTCAATTGTATGGGGCGCGCTCCTCCAGGACGGGACCACGGGCGGCTTCTTCCGGGACGGCAGCCCGATTCCCTGGTGACGCGGGAAATCGCAGTATGAATTCCAAACGGCTGTTCTGGTTCCGGTGCCGTTTCCCGTATACTGAAGAGGCCTGCCCGCAATGAACGACCGACAGACCAGCAGCCGGAGGTCGCACAATGCCGGTGACCTATCGCGTCGATGAGGACGTTCTCGAATTGACGTTCAGCGGGGAATGTCCGCCCGACGAAGTCATCCAGACATTTCACGATGCCCTCGACGATCCTGCCTGCCCGCCCAAGTTCGCGCTCTTCGTCGACGTTCGCAAGTCCACGTCGCTCGCGACACGACCCACACCGGATATCATTCGGGTCGCCGAGTACCTCGGTCCGCACAAGAACCGGGTCGCGCGCTGCGCCGTGCTCGCCACCGAGGATGTGCACTTCGGGCTGAGCCGGCTGGGCGCCGTGTACAGCGAAGCGAAGGGAGTCGTCACGAACGTCTTTCGGGACCGTGACGAGGCCATCGCGTGGCTGCGCGCCACGCCCCCAGCCTGACGCATTCGTCGGAGTTCCCCATGATCGACCCGAACCTCGAAGCCCAGACCCGCGCGGCGACGGTGTACGAGGAGTTCTTCGTCCCGGCGCTCTTCGCCCAGTGGACGGAGCTGCTCCTCAAGGCCGCCGCCGTGGGGAGCGGAGGCCGCGTACTCGACGTGGGCTGCGGCACCGGTGTCCTCGCGCGCGACGCGGCGCGTCGCGTCGGCGCGTCCGGCTTCGTCGCCGGGATCGATCCCAACCCGGGAATGCTGGCCGTGGCGCTGCGCGTCGCACCGGAGCTCGAGTGGCGCGAAGGCGTGGCGGAGTCGCTCCCCTACGACGACGGCATGTTCGACGCGGTGCTGTCGCAGTTCGGGCTGATGTTCTTCTCCGACCGGACCGCGGCGCTGCACGAGATGATGCGCGTGCTCGCACCGGGCGGGCGCCTGGCGCTCGCGGTGTGGGATGCGCTCGACAACATTCCGGCCTACTCGATCCTGGTGGCGCTGATCCAGCACCTCGTGGGGAAGCGAGCGGCGGACGCGCTGCGCCAGCCGTTCATCCTGGGCGATCCCGCCGGGTTGCGCGCGTTGTTCGAGCGGGCCGGCATCGACCAACCCGTCGTGGAGACCCACACGGGTGTTGCCCGGTATCCGAGCATCCGTTCGTGGGTGCTGACGGACGTGAAGGGCTGGTTCCCGCTGGTCGACGTGGTGCTCGACAAGGCGGAATACGACACGCTCGCGATCGAGGCGGAGCGCGCGCTGGCGCTGTTCGCCGCGCCCAACCAGACCGTGGAGTTTCCGATCTCGGTGCATGTCGTGTCCGCGGCCAGGTGAGTTCCCAGGAGACTTCGGTTCGTCGTCGTTGTTGCGCCGGGGTGCAACCCCGCGCGGCCGCGAAGCGTAGGTGTCAGGGCCTTTCCCGTCGGCATTTCAGGAGGACGCGAGAATGAAAGCATACGCAGGAATGCTGCTCGGGATGGCGCTCGTCTGTGCCCACCTTCCGGCCCGCGCGGGAACCGTCAACGGCAAGACCTACCAGATCGTGAAGCTCGCCGAGGGCGTGTTCGGCTTCGTGTGGGAGGACCCGCTGGGAGATCCCATCGAGGGGAACTCCCTCTTCGTGATCAACGACGACGACGTACTCGTGGTCGACACGGGGATTCTTCCCACGACGACGCGCGCGATGGTCACGGAGCTGGAGAAGCTCACCGACAAGCCGGTCCGCTACGTCGTCAATACGCACTGGCACGACGACCACGTCAACGGCAACCAGGTCTACCAGGACCGTTGGCCCGGCGTGGAGTTCATCTCGCACCGGCACACGCGGACCGAC
>DASTOO010000473.1:0-8983 GCA_035762505.1 Candidatus Krumholzibacteriia bacterium | reverse complement strand
GCGAACGGGTAGGGACCGAACCAGTCCTCGAAGACGTCGAGCATGTCGGCCGATGCCGCCCATCCGGAGGGGAGCGAGAACGAGCCGTCGTTGTAGACGAGATGATCGAGCGTCATGGAGAGCGGCCCGTGCAGCGCGGCGAGCGCCGGCGAACGCGTGTAGGTGCCCAGGTAGCGCACGTAGTCGCCGATCGCCACCGAGACGAGATAACTCGAGATGGGGTAGCTCGACACCCAGTCGTAGGTCGTCATGCCGCCGTTGCTGGTCTCGCTCGCCAGGAGCCCCTGCGACCCGACGCGGTAGATCGACGGCACGGTGACGGTGACGCGCACGGAGTCGGCCTTGTCGGAGGGGTGGTCCTTGCACGGCCACCACTCGCGGGCGCCGTACGGCTCCGAGAGGCTCCACGCGAAACGATCCCCCAGGCGCGTGCCGAATACGAAGGCCCCGAAGGCGCTGACGACCGGCGTCCCCGAGTAGGTGACGTCCACCGCGACCGTCCCGCCCGGCGCCACCGGAGCCGGCAGCGTCATGTCGAGCGCGTCACCGGGATGGCTGAACGCGAGCGGACCGCCCCCGGCGAGGGTCACTGCCGTGACGGTCATGCTGGATGCGAGATCCAGGGTCAGCACCGACATGGGTGAATCCACCACGTTGCCCTCGATGCGGACGGTGCCACTTACGACGCTCGCCACGAGGTCCACGTCGAGGTCGAGGTGGTAGTAGGTGACGTCGAGGTTGGGGCTCGCGACCGAGAGCGGCTCGGGATGCGGCAGGGACGCCACCGCGAACTTGCCCTCCGCGCACTGCGCCGCGCCGTCGCCCACCGCGCCCGGCTCGACGGCAGGCTCGTCCGGCGGCGCTTGCGCCCGCGCGGTCGTGCCGGTGAGGAGCCAGAGGATGGAGAGGAGCAAAATGGACGGTCGCATGGGCGTCTCCGGGTGCCAGTGGTTGATCCGCGGCGTGCGGGGAACCCATTAACTATACGACCCCGAGGGCGAACTGGAAAGAGCGCTCGGTGTGAGTCATCTCACAGCCACGCGGGGGCGATCACGGTACGTTGGATTTGTCCCCGGGTCGGCGTTCCGACCATCCCTCACTTGCGCACCACGGAGGAGCTCGGCCCGGGGACCCACACCGGCGGATCATACCGTCGAATACGGAAACCCCCCGACCCCCGACCCCGACGCGGATGTGCAAACCCGCCGTCCGGCGATCCCGGCAAGAAAACCCGTTGGAGAAATCCGTTGGAGAGAGAGTCGGAGAGATCCTGGAGAACCCGGCTACGGGAGACGGGACGCACTTGCAATCGCCGCTCGCCCCCAAACAGCGACTGCACGATTTGCGCCCCGCCACCCCGAGCCGAGATTGGACAGCGCCACCTTGCGCGCTATCTGTTCAGTGCCCCCGCAGCATCTGCCACTGAATCCGGCGGGCTCACGGCGTCCGCCGGTGTGTTCTTTGCGCTCCCGGCGCTCTCGACGACGTCCTCCCGGGGTTCCTCCCCGGCGTCGCCGGCGGTCAACGTGTCGACCGAAGCCTCGATCGCCTGCTGGGCGGCGACCGCGCCGGCGATTTCGTAGTAGCGGCGTTCGAGGTCGTAGTACTCCGCCTCCATCGCCGGCTTGATCTCCTTCCACTGCGACGCGGTCGCACCGTCGATGGCCGCGATTCTCCCGCGAAACTCGTCGTGGCTGAGGCGCAGAGAATCGACTTCCAGCGTGTGCAGCGAGTCCGTCTGCACCTGGACGGCGAGTTCCGCTGCGCGCCGATCGAACTGGTTGAGTTTGCTCTTCATGACGATAGCGAACTGCCGTTTCTCCTGCCGGAACTGCCGCTGGCGCTGGTCACCACAGCCCGCGACCAGCAGGCTCGCGGCGGCAATCAACAAGAGTCCCTTGCCATAGACCATGGGGCGATTCGGTCCTTTCCGCGACGCGAGTGCCTACGCCGTCTTGCACAATGACTTCTCGTGCAGACCGTGCGCGTCGTGCACGCACATGTAGCGCTCGTGGACTCCCATCCAGCCCGCCCGGCGGAAGTCGTTGAGCGTGGAACTCGTCACCTCGCGGGTGGCGCCGATCATGCTCGCGATGTCCTGCTGCGTGAAGAGGACGTTCACCTTGGTGCCGCAGGCCAGTTGGGCCGGGAACTCGCGGCACAGGCGCAGCACGGTTCGCGCCGCGCGCGCCGCCACGCGGCCGGTGTTCATCTCCGTCAGACGGTCTTCCATCTGCTGGAGACGCATGGCGCGAACGCGGTCGATTTCGGCCACCAGGACGGGCGCACCCATGATCCGCTCCAGGTCCCGGACGCGGATGCTCGCGGTCACGCACGGCTGCATCGCGACGACGCTCATGTCCGTGCGGGCGTCCCACACGTGGCCGCCGAACAACTCGCCGGACTTCATGAGATAGAGCAGGGTCTCGGTTCCGTTCGCGTCGATCCGCGTCGCCTTGGCGAGGCCCTGCGTGAGCAGGCACAGATGGTCGGCGTCCGGACCAGGGGTCGCGATGGGTTTGCGACGCTCCACACGGTGGAAGCTGGCGAACTCCGCGACGCGCTGCAGGTCCACGGGTGAAAGGTGTCGGAACAGGTCGAGGTTGCGAAGCGACGCGCATTCCACGATTCGAGCCACGCTGTTGGCGTCGGTGCGCCTGACGTTCACGGGGCATCTTGTTTCGGTCATCATGGGGCTCCTCCTTGCGTCGTCCGTTCTTGCGCGGACGGATTCGGTCTTGAGCCAGGGCGTTTCGTCGAGGGAAGGATGACGGTATTTCGATTGCCTGGGAACTGAATTGGGAGTTAAAGTTCCTTCATCCCGGCTTCATCCTGCCGAAGGAGTTTTTCCCCGGAACCGGAAGGTGCTTCCAAGCATGCGTATTCTCGTGGTCGAGGACAGCACCAAGATGGCGGAAGCCATTCGCAAGGGCCTGCAGCAGAGCGGTTTCATCGTGGACGTGTGCGGCACCGGCTTCGACGGTGAAGAGGCCGCGGTCGCCTCTGCCTACGACGTGGTCGTTCTTGACCTCATGCTGCCCGACCGCGACGGCATCGACGTGTGCCGCGCGCTTCGCCGCCGCGGCGTGGCGACGCCCATCCTGATGCTGACCGCCCTGTCCGACACGGAGACGAAGATCGCAGGCCTCGATTCGGGCGCGGACGACTACCTCTCCAAGCCGTTCGACTTCGACGAACTCGTGGCGCGGATCCGCGCGCTGCTCCGGCGCGGACAGGCGACCGAGGCGTCGGTGCTCACCTACGGCGACGTCGTGTTCGACCTGGTGCGGAGAACCGTGACGCGCGCGGGCAAGGTCGTCCGCCTGTCGGGGAAGGAGATGGCGCTGCTGGAATACCTCATGCGCAACCCGGACCGCGTGCTGACCCGGCAGTCGATCGTGGAAAAGGTGTGGGGCTTGGACGACCAGCCCGGGAGCAACGTCATCGACGTGCACGTCTCTTCGTTGCGCCGGAAGTTCGACCGGGAGTTCGAGCGGGCGCTGATCCACACCGTCGTCGGGACGGGCTACCGGTTCGGCGCCGCCTTCGACGAAGCCTCCGCCTAGGAGCTGCCCATGGCGAGATTCCCGCTTCGTCTCCAGCTCACGCTCTGGTTTCTCACTATCTTCGCGGTCATCTACTTCGGGCTGACCGCGGCGTTCTGGTTCATCGGCCGCAACTCGCAGCGGCACATCCTGGACGAGGGACTCATCAGTCTCGCCGACGGCGTGGGCTCGCTGATGGTGAACTTCGAGGGCAACTTCTCCAATATCGACATCCGCCCCTACCAGCCCGTAGACCGTGAGTTCAGCCTCCTCGCGGTGCGCGACAGCACGGGCACGGTGGTGGCGCACGACCTGCGGGTGGAAATCAACGCCCTGCCGCCGGTCCCGGCGGACAGCACCGAGAACACGATCACCGCGATCGACGGTGAGGTGGCCCGCAGCCTCGTGGGCCGCGCCATCGCGACACGCATGGTCACGCACCGCGTGGTCACCAAGCGGGGGGCGGTCCACTATATCGACATTGCGCGCACCACCGACGTCGGGCGGCGGCAGAAGCTGTTCTTCTTCGACGTGCTCTTCGTGGCCGGCATGGGCGGGCTCTTGTCCTCCACCATCGCCGCGTGGATGCTGGTCGGCCGGGCGACGAACCCCATCCTCCGCCTGGCCGAAGCCGCGCGCCGCGTGGGTCCGGGTGAGACGCGCCTGCCGTTCGACTCGAGCGGGGGCGAGATCGAACGCCTGCGCACCGACCTCAACGACGCGCTGGAGCGGCTGGATGAGGGGTACCGCGAGCGCCAGCAGTTCCTCTCCAATGTGGCCCACGATCTCAAGACGCCCATCAGCGTCATGCTGACCCAGTCGCAGGTCCTGCAACCGGAGGGGTCGTCGCTGGACGAGTTCCGCGAGTACCGCAACAGCATGGTGGAAGAGTTGCTCCGGCTGCGCGGGATCATCGAGGGCATTCTGACCCTGTCGCGCGCGGGACAGGGGGAGGGCATGCTCCGTCGCACCACGTTCAAGGTGGACGACGCCGTGCAACAGTGCGCCGCGCGCTGCCGCGCCCAGGCGGAGACTGCGAACGTCAGGATCGAGACGCGCCTGCTCGGCTCGGGCGAGGAGTTGTACGGCGACATCGACCTGCTCTCCACCATGCTGGACAACCTTGTCCGCAACGCGATCCGCTTCTCGCCGCAGCGTGCCTCCGTGATCATCCGCGTGGAACGCGAAGGGAGAAGGGTCCGGGTGAGCGTGCGCGATCACGGCCCCGGCATCCCCCACGAATATATCGACAAGATCTTCGAGCGCTTCGTCCAGGTGCCGGGGGCCAACCCCCATCGGCGCGGCACCGGCCTGGGCCTGGCCATCGCGAAAGCGGTGTGCGAGGCGCACGGCGGCTCCATTTCCGTTCGCAATCACAGCGACCACGGATGCGAGTTCACGGTGACCCTTCCCCTCGCCGCCTGATCGCCCCTTCCCCGGAACGATTGTAAGCCCGGCGACACCGCCGCCGCCGGACACCCACGACGCCCTCACCACTGTAAGTTTTCTCACAGACACGGCCGGCGCACGCGTGTTTCTTGGAGCGCATGGCACTCCGTGCAGCCTCTCGTCGTTGCGACGAAGACTCCGGCGGGTCAAAACCGGGAGGGAGAAGCATGACACGCATATCAGTGGTTGTAATGGTTGCCCTGGGGTTGCTGGCGGCGGTGGGATGCTCCAACAAGAAGCTAATTGCTCAGAAGGATGCGGAAATCGCAGGGCTGCAATCGGATGTGACCCGGCTGCAGGGCGAAGTAGAGCGGCAGCGCCAGATGAACGAGGAATTGAACGCGCAGCTCGCCGGCCTGCAGCAGGAAAACCGCGTGCTCATCCAGCAGAAGGACGACCTGACCTTCATTACACTCGACGGCTCGGCCACGTTCGGAACGGCCCAGGCCGACCTGACCCCCGAGGGTCGTGAGGTCATCGACCAGGTGTGGACGGTCCTGGCGAACTATCCGGATCGCCGCGTCCTGATCGAGGGCCACACGGACAGCCGGCCCATCCGCTCGAGTTTCCGCTGGAAGTATCCGAGCAACTGGGAACTCTCGTCCGCCCGCGCGCACGCGGTGCTGCATCACGTGCTCGAGCGCGACGACGTGAATCCGGCGCGCTTGGCCGCCGTCGGATACGCGGAATTTCATCCCGTCGGCGACAACGCCACCTCGGAGGGCCGCCTCCTGAACCGGCGGGTCGTCATTACCATCGGCAGCGTTACCTCCGTCGAACGCCATATGCAGGAGTTGCAGGAGGATCTGCCGGAGGAAGTCCCCGGGGAGACGAGCCTCCTGCGTTGAAGCATCAGTCTCGGGGGCAGGGGAGAGGAGTCCCGCGTCCGTCGCAACACTGAAGGCGACAACCCGGTACGAAGGACAAGGGCTCCTCTGGATGCAAGTGCCTGTCGGTTGCGATCGACCCCACCGGTACAGTGCCTGATCGCGCCACAGGCCTTGCATCCGTTCAGACTGGGAAGCAGCCCCGCCGCGCAACCGTCGGGCCGCTGAAGTCGCACGCGGTTGGACCCAAGTAAGTCAGCGATAAAGAGACTTGATCCGGCCCCACGTCGACTGTTCGACGGCGAGGGCCGGTTCCGTTTCCAGTTGTAGCGTCGCGGCCGTGATGTCGCCGCTTGGCGGCGGCTGCAGACCGCCGCACACGTCGACGAAGCCCCAGCCGGCGAAGAACTGCTCGACCACGATCTCTTCGCCCGGATTCCAGGCCACGAACCCCGTCTGCTGGAACGTCTGTGTCAGGTCGAACGCGCCGTCCTGTTCGACCATGTTCCAGCCCGACCAGTACGCCGGCGTGTCGGCGCGATAGACATTGGTGGCGATGCTCAATCCCCACGTCAGGGTGTCGTAGCCGGCCCACGCGTCGGGACACTCGACCCGCCCGGCGCCATTCACGACAGTCGATCCCCGGGGGTCCGCAGTGACACGCACGTTCGCCTGCGCCGTTCTCGTCCTGTGTCTTTTCCTCCTGTTCTCCGCGTCCGCTTTGGCAACCGACTGGAAGGCGCTCGCCGGCAAGGGCAGCGGCGAGGTCGTGACCGTGCTCGAGGTCGGCGGCGGCGACGAATACGACGAAGCAGATCCCCCCTTCCTCAAGCCGGTCGACATATGCGTCGCGAGTGACCATTCGTTCTATGTCGTCGATTACGACGGCTTCATCGTTCATTTCAGCCCGGACGGCGAGGCGCTGGACCGCTTCGGCAACCAGGGTGAAGGCCCGGGCGAGCTCATGTATCCGATGCACGCGCGGATCGACGCGCGCGGCCGGCTCATGGTCTATGAGATCGGCAATCGCCGCTTCAGCTTCCTGCAGCCGGACGGTACCTTCATCGAGTCGCGGCCGCTCACGGAGTACGTGGACGCGGTTGCGGTGGCCCGCGACGGAAGCATCGTGCTCGTTGCGACCGCGGACGAGATGCCTAAGCCGGGCTTCAAGAACCTCTCGCGCCTCGTTCGCTACGACAGGGACCTCTCCCACGCGGTTGCGGTGGACTCCATCCGCACGAGCCGGATGCAGGTCCTGCCTTCCGGCGCGGGGAGCATCGTGCAGGTCTCGTCGCCGTTCGCGACGAACCTGGTGTTCTGCCTTCTCACGGACGACGCCATCGCGTACGCGCGCACCGACCGCTACGAGATTCACATTGTGGGGCCGGATCTGAAAGAGCGCGCGGTACTCCGGCGCGGGATCGAGCCGCTTGCGGTCACGGAGAAAGACCGTGAGCGGTACTTTGCCTCCTTCGAAAGCAACGATCCGGATTTCGTCAGGCAGCTCCGCGCCAAACGTCGCATTCCCCAAGCACGCGCCCTTCATCGACGCGTTGTTCTGCGACGGCCCCTTTCTGATCGTGCAGCGTGACGGGCCGATTCTGGATGTGTTCGAGGGAGACCGGTTCCTCGGCGAGGTTTCCATTCCGGCGTTCCGCACCCCGCGCGCGATCAACGGTGACCGGATGTTAAGGGGCAAGCGGTCGGAGGACCGGCTACCCTCGGTAGTGGTGTACTCCGTGCGCTGAAATTCGCGGGTTTGTCCGCCGGCGCCGGTGCGTGTTATTCTCGCGCCGGGACCACCTTCAACCGAGCGAGGGCCAGATGAAGAACAGAACCCCGTTCCCGCCCGTTTTCTGGGTCGCCAACAGCATCGAGGTGCTGGAGCGATTCGCGTACTACGGCATCTACTTCGGCTTCGGGATCTACATGGAGCAGCTCGGCTACTCGCGCGGGCAGCTCGGGATCGTCCAGAGCATCTTTCTCTTCATCTCGTACTCGATCCCCGTCATCTCCGGCACCTTCGCCGACCGCTACGGCTTCAAGAAGGTGCTGATCGTCTCGTACCTCGCCTACCTGCCGTCGGTGCTGCTCCTGCTCCTGACGAAATCATTCTCGGGGATCGCGCTGACCATGCTCAGCATCGGACTCGCCGCGGGCATCTTCAAGCCGCTCATCTCCGGCACGGTGCGCGCGGTCAGCGACCCCACCAACAAGACGCTGGGCTTCGGCATCTTCTACGCCATGGTCAACATCGGCGGCTCCTTCGGCCCCATCGTGGCCGGCCACCTGCGTGCCATCTCGTGGAGCTACGCGTTCGTCGCGGCCGCCGTGGCGGTGGTGGTGATGCTGCTCATCACGATCTTCTTCTACAAGGAGCCGCCGCGACAACTCGAGGGCGCCACCCTCAAGGACAAGTTCCGCGAGATGGGTGTCGCGCTCGCCGATGTCAAGTTCGCGAGCTTCCTTGTGCTGCTCGGCCTCTTCTTCTGGCTGCCCTTCTGGTCGTTTTTCAATATCTGCGCCATCTACGTAGACCGCAACCTCGATACCGCGCAGCTATATCTGAATTTTCAGTCCGTGCTGGGGACGGGCGTTGCGGGCTTCCTCTCCCATGAGGACGAGAACGGCGTGCGGCGGATTCTGGGGGAGACGATCGCGCACACGGGCTGGATCATCATGATCATGCAGGTGTTCGTTTCGCGCGGCATCGAGCGGTGGGCCGCCATGCCGGCGTTCCTGTGGGGACTGTTCGTCTCCGCGGTGGGCTTCGTGATCATCGGGACCGCGATGGGTGGCGCGCCGGCGCTGGTGCTGCTGGGGATCTTCTTCTTCGCCCTCGGGGAGATGATGGCCTCGCCGCGCATCCAGGAGTACATCACCTGGATCGCGCCCAAGGAGAAGGCCGGCCTCTACATGGGCACGAACTTCCTCGCGGTGTGCATCGGCGGCCTGACGAGCGGGGCGTACACCTGGCTCTACGGACGCATGCGCGATCTGGGTCACCCGGACTACGTCTGGTACGTGATGGCCGCGCACTTCATCCTGGGCATCGTCGTGCTGGCGCTCTTCATGCGCGTCGTGGGCGAGTTCAAGGAGCAGGCGGCCTAGCAAGCGCTGTCTGCGGGAACGCGGAGCGGTTGGACGGCGGCGCCCGTCGTG
>DASTOO010000472.1:0-2234 GCA_035762505.1 Candidatus Krumholzibacteriia bacterium | reverse complement strand
TCGGGATGCCCCTCGGTGACGGACTCCGACGTGAACAGACGCTTCTCCGACATGTTGCCTCCTTGACTCGCTGGGCTGATTCGCCTTCTTCGTGTCTCTATTTGAAGCTGATTTCGCTCGAGTCACCGACGTCGAAGCGCTTGAACCCGCCGCGGATGACGGCGTTGGCGCCGATGAGACTCGATTCGAGCGTCGCCTCCGTGACCGTAGCGCCCTCCGCGAGCACGGAGTCACGGATAATCGACGAGTGAATCACCGCGCGGTCGGCGATCGAAACGTACGGCCCGATGATGGAATTCACAATCTCCGCGCCCGGCGAGATCGAGACCGGCGGGATGATAATCGAGCCCTCGATGGGGCGCGCGCTGGGTGCATTCTTCAACAATTTCCGGTTGGTTTCAAGCATCGCTTCCGGCTTTCCACAGTCGAACCACTCGTCGATGGCGAAGGGCCGGAACTCGGCGCCCCCCTGGATCATGAGCTGGAGGGCGTCCGTGATCTGGTACTCGTTATTGGTGGTAATGTCGCGGTCGATGATGTCCCGGATGGCCCTGAAGAGGGCCGCCCCGTCCCGCAGGAAGTAGAGCCCCACCAGGGCCAGGTTCGAGGGCGGATCCTTGGGCTTTTCCACCAGGCGCGTGATGCGCCCGCCGGAGACCTCACACACGCCGAAACGGCGCGGGTCCTCGACCTCCTTGACTCCCAGCACGCTGGTCTCCTGCGCCACCACCTGGGCGAGGTCGGTCTTGATGATCGTGTCCCCCAGGACGATGAGGAGCGGCTCCCCCTTGTCGGCGACGACGCGCGTGAGGTCCACCGCGTGACCTATGCCGCGCCGCTCCTCCTGGTAGACGAACTCAACCGGCAGGTCCGGGTAGTTGCGTCGCACGAACTGCTCGATCAGCTCGCCCTTGTACCCGACGATCAGGACGATCGTGCTCGGCCGGAGCGGAATCACGTCGTCCAGGATGTGCGAGATGATCGGCTTCCCCGCCACGTAGAGCAGCGCCTTGGGAAGCGTGTAGGTGTGGGGACGCAGCCGCGTCCCGATTCCCGCGGCCGGAATGATCGCCTTCACGCGAGCTCCTTCTTCAGGCGGTCGATCTTCGCCACCGGTGTGGGGTCGACGCCGTTGAGATACGCGAGATACACGCTGGCGAAGTCGCCTAGCAGCATCATCGCCAGCATGCGCGCCAGGCGTCCTCCGCCCGGCGTCTCCAGCCGCTCCACGTGATCGGCGAGCGGCCCCATGATCGAGAGTCCGATGTCGGCCTGGCGTCGCGTCAGAACGTGGTCCTCGCGGTCTTCGAGCGAGAAGATCACCGTCTTCGCCATCAGGTGCGGCGACGCCTCCCAACCGACGATCTCGTTGTGATTCAACTCCGGGAAGAACGCGAAATGCGCGAGCACCTTGGCGTTCTCGTTGAGCTGGCACGCCCAGCGCCGCGCGACCCCCTCGAGGAGAGAGGGCGCCGCGTAGATGAACGCCGTCTTTCCGTGCAGGCGCGCGGCCAGTTCGACGGCCGCGTTCCCCGGCCGGTTGGGCGCGTACGCGTCGCAGCGCTCGCGCGCCACGGCCAGCGCCTCGTCGTACTCCCCGTCCGTGAACGACGCGACCCCGCACGCCCGCAGAATGTGCAGCATGGGGAGGAGCGAGAACCCGATCGCGGAGCGGGGGGGCATCCCGCCCGGAATGACGCAGAACGGCACGGCGTCGCGCTCGCAGCGCTTCGCCATCTCGCCGCCGCTCGTCACCGCGACGATGGCCGCCCCGACGGCGCGCGCCGCGTCGTAGGCGGAGAGCGTTTCCCCGGTATTGCCGGAGTAGCTGGACGCGATCACCAGCGCGTCCTTCGCGACGTTTCGCGGGAGCGCATAGTCCCGGCAGCTCATGACCGGTACGGAGGCGCGCTCGCCCAGGAACGACCGCGCGAGATCGCCCCCGATGGCCGACCCGCCCATCCCGCACACCACCACGCGCGCGAACGGCCCGCGCGGCAGCCCGGCCGACTTCGCGAACTCGCCCCCGATGCGCCACGCGCGCTCCATCTGTTCTGGAAACGCAAGGACGCGCCCGAGCATGCCGGATGGGTCGTGGCGGGCGAGGTCGTTCAGCGCCGTCATTTGCCCAGCCTTCCGTTGTTGGCCATGGAGGGAACGTGCGACTTCAGGTACGCCTCGATCTCCGCCTCGATCTCCGCGGTGGTGCGGAAGCGGTTGACGCGGCGCACGAG
>DASTOO010000471.1:0-8455 GCA_035762505.1 Candidatus Krumholzibacteriia bacterium | reverse complement strand
TAAGATAGTGTGCGGGAAGCAGTTTGGACGCGCACCCCGGGTGCCCGGCGCCGCGCTGCCGCCGGCACGGGTGCCCCCTGGCGTACACCCGGGAGACACAGCTGTCCCGGCTCGTACACGGCGGGCGCCCGCCGACGATCGTTGGTTCAACCATATGCCGAAAGCGCCTTCCCGCACACCCGGCACGCTCGACTTCCTCGCCGCCGCCATCGCGACACTGTTCGCGATGGTGATCGTGGTGACGCCGCCCCCGAACCTCGACCTCTGGTGGCTCATGGCGGTGGGGCGTCGCATCGCGGAAACGCACGCATACATCTACGCCGACCCCTTCACGTTCACGGTTCCGGGCGCGCCCTGGTCGCCGCAAAGCTGGGTTTCGGCGCTCATCTATTACGGCCTCTTCAAGGTGGGCGGTATGACTGCCATCGGGGTGCTGCGGGTGGCGCTGGCGGGCGCGATCGCGGCACTCACGTTCCGCGCGGTGCGCGCGGCGGGCGTTTCGTGGGCGGTCGCGTCGCCCCTCGTCATGGTCGCGATCCTCACGGCGCACGGCCGGCTCACGGATCGCGGGCAGCTCTTCGAGTACGCGTTCATCGCGTGGCAGATGGGGTTCCTTCTCACCGCGCACGCGCGAACCGGGCGCCTGTTCTTCGTGTGGCCGGTGCTGGTGCAGCTCGCGTGGGTCCAGCTCCACTCGAGCTTCCTGCTCGGACCGGTGCTCGCGGCGGTCTACTTCGCCGGCGAATGGGTGTCGGGCCGAACCCCGCTCACCCGCGCGCTGCAGCGCCACGACTATCGACGCGCGGCGTTGCTCGTTGTGTTGCTGACGCTCGCCTGTGTCGTCAGTCCCAACCCGAGGGCGTCTCTCATCCAGCCGTTCGACGGCGCGCAGCGCGAGCTCATCTCGCAGTTCACGCTGGAGTGGAAGTCGCCCTTCGATGCGGCGATCGCGTCCGCGGACTTCCACCCGTACTACGAGATCCTCCTCGCCGTGGCGGCATTCGCCGTCCTGGCGAGCCTGCCGCGCGTCCCGCTCGGGCCGGCCCTGCTCCTGATCGCGACCGCGTACCTCTCGCTGCAGTCGCACCGCTTCCGCGTTGAGTTCGCGCTCGTCGCGGTGGTGATGGCGGCGGCGATGCTGCGCCGCTCGGCCCTCGTCACCCGTGTCGCCGTGTGGCGGTGGTGGGGCGTCGCGGGGTTGGCGCTGGCGCTCGCCCTGGCCGCGATCGAGCGCGAACGCATCGGGCGGCGCCCGGAGGTCGATCTGCTCCCCGAGCGCGCGCTCGCGTTCGCGGTCGAGAACGACGTCGCCCGGCGGCCGTTTCACCCGATCGGGTTCGGATCGTACATGCTGTGGGAACTCTACGGCCAGCGGCCGACGTTCATCGACGGCCGCAACTTCGACCCCGGGGTCTACGGGGACTTCCTGCGCGCCCAGACCAACGCGCCCGCGTTGCGCGCCGTGGTGGAGAAGTACGCCGTGGATTCGTTCATCATCCCCGCGCCCGCGCGCGCCGACGCCGGCATGCGCAACGTGCATGAATCGGTCCGGTCCTGGGGTGTGGCGTGGGATCTGGTTCACATGGACGAGGAAGCGTTCGTGTACGTCGCGCGGGCCTCCGCGGATTCGACGTGGCTCGTGGCGCACGCGTACCGCGCGTACCATCCGCTCGCGTTCGCGGGCGTGCGTCTCAGCGCGGAGCTATTCGATAACGCGCTCGTCGAGCTCGAGCGATTGACGGCGGAGTCGCCAGGCTATGCGCAGGCGTGGATGGACCTCGGCCTGGCACGCCTCTCGCGCGGCGAAGCCTCCGCGGCGATGGCGGCGTTCGAGCGGGCGGTGGAAATCGACAGAGCGGATGCGGTGGCTTGGAATCAGCTCGGCCAGGCGGCGGGAGCGGCGGGCGACTTCTCCCGCGCGATCGCCGCGTTCACGGAGCTGACGCGCCTGGTCCCCGGGAACCCGTCCGCGCACGCGCACCTCGCGCGCGCATATGCCGCCGCGGGAGACAATGGGAAGGCAATCGCGGCGTGCGAGCGCGCACTGGCGCTCGACCCCAACCACGCCACGGCCCGCGAGCTCCTGCAGACGCTGCGCCCCGCGCGCTGACCGTCACCCGCGGGGCCACATTGCGGATCGGGGATATGGACTAGGGAGACGGCTGCGTCGCCGTGTTGCGCCAGGGCGGGTCCATCGCGCAGCGGAAGCCCACGTAGCGCCAGCGCGTGCCGGAGTTCGTGGCCTCGCGATTCGCGCAGCGCAGGTATTTCGGGAACGCGTTCCACGATCCGCCGCGGTAGATCTCCTTGTCGCTGCGGAATAGTTCGCGCCGGTCCGGCATGCCGGTGGGCACGACGTCATCGGGGCCTCGCGGATAGGCGTCGTAACGTCCCTCCACCCACTCCGCGACGTTCCCCGCCATGTCCCAGCACCCGAACGGGCTCACACCGGTCGGGAAGTTCATGATCTGCATCGGACGGTCGCCGTTGTTGGCGCGGGTGCGATCGAAGCTTTCGCCCCAGGGGAACGTGCGGCCGTCGGTTCCCCGCGCCGCCTTCTCCCATTCCGCCTCGGTGGGGAGGCGCTTTCCCATGAAGCGCGCGTAGGCGGCCGCTTCCTCCTTGGTGATCGACACCACCGGGAAGCCGTCCTCGCCGATGCCATAGCGGCGATCGATCCAGCGCGACGGGGCCTCGGTGTCGGTGGAATCGAGGAACACCTTGTACTGCGCGTTCGTCACTTCGTGGACGTCGATGTAGAAGTCGTCCACCCAGACGCCCCGCCGAGGAAACTCGTCCACGTCGGCCGACTTGAGAACGTCCTCGGCGGTGCTCCCCATGAGAAACTCGCCGGCAGGGACGAAAACCATCCCCTGGATCTCGGGAACGGGGTCCGGCCGGGTCCCGTCCGGGGGACCGTCCTGGGAAAACCCCGCCGCGGCCACAAGGGCAACGCACAGCGCCGGAAGGGAGAGCAACGTGAGAATGGGTCGCATGCTTTTCTTCGGGAAGCGCGGGCCGATTCGCCTCGAGCGGGGCGAGGCTGGCCCGGTTCGGACACGATACTTCCGTCGGCCGCGGCGAGTAAACCCCAAATCGCTTCTCGCGTTATGGAGTCGGACCCGACGGTGGCGTCACCGCGGCGGGGTCGAAGTCGGGCGAAAAAGGGGTGCGGGCTCCCGTTTCCGGGAGCCCGCGATATGAACATCGATAAAGGGGACGGAAGGCAGCGTGCTTTTCAGGGCCCGCCGCCTTCCTCTGGTGGGGACTGAAGAAGGCGCGATATCTGGGGATTGGACTAGGGGTCGCGCCGTTTCCTCTTCCTGTTGGCTCTGCGGATCAATTCTGTGAAGCCGGCACCGTCCGCCTCAACCCATTGGTATCCGAACGGTTGCCGCATGTCCTACCCGTCGGTACCGGCTTCGAAAGTGAATATAGAAGCACCCTTGATATTCGTAAAATAGAAAATGTATATTGGAGCTATCGTAAATAGCTATGGCTTCGATCAATCTGAACCACCTGTTCTACTTCTATGAAGTGGCCCGGCACGGGAGCTTCACCCGCGCCGCGCGCGAAGTCCTGGTTTCGCAGTCCGCGTTGAGCGTCCAGGTTCGCGCCCTCGAGAGCGCGCTGGGCGGGGCGCTGTTCGACCGGCGCCGCAACGGCGTCGTGCTGACGGACTCCGGGCAGCGCGCATTCGAGGTGGCCGAGCGCGTGTTCACCGAGGTCGAGGCGCTCGTGGCCGACTTCCAGAAGGCCGACCGCCTCGTCGCCGCCTCGGTGACGGTGTGCACGGTCAACAGCATCGGCATCTACGTCCTTCCGGATCTGCTCGCGGCGTTCCGCGAGAAATCACCCGAAGTGCGCATCCGCCTCGATTTTCGCGAATCCGAGACGGTCATGGACCAGCTCTACCAGGGCAAGACCGACCTGGCCGTTGTTCCGTGGGAGCGCGCCTACCCTGACCTCGCGGCCATACCGTTGACGCGCAACAAGATGTTCCTGGTGGCGCCCCCCGACCATCCCCTCGTGAAACTCGAGCGGCCGGCGCCGCGCGATCTGGAGGCGTATCCCTTCGTGGGCTACCACGAGGGCATGCACATCCGGTCGATGATCGACGCCCTCTTCCGGAGGATGTCGCTCCAGATCGAGTACTCGGTGGAGTCGTCCAACGCCGCCACGATCAAGCAGATGGTCATCGCGGGCATGGGGCTCGCGTTTCTCCCCGAGACCGCGGTGGCGGCGGACATCCGCCGCGGCGTGCTGGCGCGCCTCGACGTCCCGCCGCTCGTGATGAGCCAGGACGTGACGCTCTACCTGCGCAGGAACCGGACACTCCCGCGCGCGGCGGCCGGATTCGTGGACTTCCTGAAGGAGTATTTCGACACCGGCAAGCGCGTCGCGGAGAAGCGCGGCGCCTGATCGCAATGGATAGCGGCTGTTGTTACGCGCGGGCGCCCCGCGATCGGCTATAATGCCCGCGATGCGAATCGTCCACACTGCCGACGTCCACCTGCGCAGCGATCGTGACGAGCGCTGGAAGGCGCTCGCCGCCGTCATCGATGCCGGCGCCGCGGCCGGCGCGGACGTGCTCGCCATCGCGGGCGACCTCCTCGACCGCGACGTCGACGCCCCCGCGCTCAAGACCAGCCTGCGCCGCGGCTTCGAGCGCTTTCCCGGGACCGTCGTCGTCATTCCCGGCAACCACGATGCCGGCGGCATTCGCGCGGGCGACTTCTTCGGAGCCAACGTGCGCGTGCTGGCCGGACACGATGTGATCGCCGACGTGGACGGCGTGCGCTTCATCGGCGTGCCCTACGAGGACGTGGGCATCGACGGGACCCTGGCGCGGCTGCGCGCCGCGTCACGGATGCGCATCGACGGCAGCAACGTGCTCCTCTACCACGGCGAGCTGCTCGATCTCTCGCCCGGCGGGGGCGCCTTCGGCGAGGAGGACGACCGCGAGTACATGCCCGCGCGCCTCTCCGACCTCGGGGACCTCGGTTTCGACTACGTGCTGGCCGGGCACTTCCACAAGAACCACGACGTGCGCGCGTGCGGCGCGGGTTACTTCGTCTACGCCGGATCGCCCGTCTCGATCACGCGGCGCGAAACCGGATGCCGGCACGTCACGCTGCTCGAAACAGGATCCGCGCCCGAGGCCCTGGCGCTCGCGACGCACCACTACGTGAACCTCGACATCCGGCTTTTCCCCGGCGACCGCGAGCACCCGCTCGCGCGGATCGAACGCGAGCTCGGGGCCATCCCCCCGGGCGCGAGTGCCCTCGCCGGCATCCGCGGCTTCGTCGATCTCGCGGGCGTCGGCATGACCGAGGTGGAGTTCCAGGCCGGCGTCAAGGAGACCTGCGCGCGCTTCCCGTGCGACGCGGTCGACGCCAGCGCGTGCAACGACGTGGGCGCGATCCTCGCGGGCGACCTCTTCCGCCGCTTCGAGACGCGGCTCGCCACCAGTGCCCTCGGAGAGGACGACCGCGCGCTGGTGCGCGAGATGACGATCCGCGCCATGATGGAAGTGCCCGATGCACGTTAAGCGCATCGCCATCAGCCGCTACGGGCCGCTCAAGCCGTTCGACGACGCGCTGGCGGCGTTCACCGTGATCCACGGGCCCAACGAGCGCGGCAAGACGCTCATCATCGACGCGCTGATCCGCATGCTCTTCAAGGACGAGCTCAAGCGCCCCCACTACCGTCTGTTCGGCAATCTGACCCGCGTCGAGGAGCGCCCGGAGGGCTTCCTGGTGGTGGCGACGCACGCGGGCGAGAGAAAGATCGGCGCGGGGGACTCGCTGTCCGACGTCTCGCCCGTCGCGATCTCGCCGGAGGATTTTCGCAACGTCTTTCTCATCCGCGACAGCGACCTCGCGTTGAACGACGAAGGAGCGTATTACGGCCGCGTGAGCGAACGCCTGTGCGGCACCCGTTCGACCGCGATCGAGCAACTGAAGGACGCGCTCAAGCGCATCGGACGGCTGCGCAGCGCTACGCCGGACAGCCCGCTCACCATCCGCAAGGATCGCGACCAGAAGCGTATCGGCGAGCAGGTGGCGGCGGCCGAGCGCCTGCTGGACGAGATGATCGAGACCGGCAAGGCGCTCGTGCGCGACGACTTCGACGTGTCGTACCGCCGGCTCGCCGATCTCGCGGAGGCGCGCGAAGGGCTTGAGGTGGAGCACCGGCGGCTGCGCGGCGCACAGACACGCGCGCGGCTGGAGCGCGCGCGCGAAGCCGTGCAGGCGACGCGCGCGGACCTCGCCGCCGTGGCCGCGCTGGGAGCCGCGGATGACAACGCGCTCGCCGCGTGGCGGGGGCTGGTCGTCAAGCGCGACCTGATCGCGAAGGACCTCGCCGACGCCATCGCGCGCGGCGAGGCGCTCCGCGCCGCGCGCGACGAGGCGACGTCGGGCTGGGAGTCGATGCGCGCCGCTGCCGTCGCGAAGGAAGCGCTGCGCGACCGCGCGTCCGCGGAGCTGCGCCCCGTCATCGAGGCGTGGAGGACGGGGCGGACGCTCCGCGAGCACGCCGAGCACGCCACGCGCGCGGTCGTCGCCGTCATGGTGGCGTCCATCGCGCTCGGTGTCGCGGCCGTCGTCGTGGCGCTCTTGACGCGCTCGCCGATCGCCATCGGGGCCGCGGTCGCGTGCGCCGCCGCGGCGGGCTGGTGCGGCGTGTCGCTGTGGCGCGGCGCGCAGGCGCGCCTGCGCCTCGCCCGGCGCGAGGCGGAGCTGGTGGCGGCCTGCGCGCGTATCGGCCTGGCCACGCAATCCGCGGCGGACACGAGCGACGCGGTCGAGGTGCTGGAGCACGACGCCGCCCAGGCGCTGGAACGCGCCCGCGACGCCGAGGTCGTCATGCGCCAGCGCGAGTCCGACGTCGCGGCGAACGAGAGCTCGGTGGCGGACAAGCGGGCGCGCATCGCGGAGACGGAGGGCGCGCTGGAGGCGGCGCGGAACGCGGCGGGCTTCGAATCGGTGGAACTGCTCGAAGCGGCCGTGGTGAAGCGCCGTGCCCACGAGGGCGAGATCGCCACACGGCTGGCGTTCCTGCGCGGGTGGATCCCGGCCGCGGCGCGCGTGATCGACCGCGAGGGATTCCTCCGCGCGTGCGAGACGGAAATCGCCCGCGGGCTGGAGAGCCTCCCGTCGCAGGAGACGTCCGACGACCCCGAAGCCGCGGCGCGCGTCGAAAGCGACCTCGAGCGCGTGTCCGCGGAGGAGCGCGAACTGCGCCAGCGCCTCGACCGCACACGGCAGGATCTGCGGCGCATCGAGGTGCGGATCGCCGATCTGGGGGCGATCGAGGCGCCGGTCCACTGCCGCACGACGCGCGAGCTGGCGGACGCGCAGCGCCGCATCGCCGAATTCTGCGAATCCGTGCAGCGCGACGCCCGTCTCGCCAAGGAGGCGATCCGCATCCTGCAGGAGATCGAAGCCGAGGAGAACGAGAAGGTGGGCGAGCTGTTCGGGGAGGGGACGCTGGTGTCGCGCTGGTTCCACGACATCACCGACGGCCGTTACCGGGCGGTCCACCTCGAGGACGGCGAGGTCATGGTCGAGATGGCCGGCGGCAAGCGCCTTGCGGCCAGCGCCCTGTCGGGCGGCGCGCTCGACCAGCTCTACCTTGCGATCCGCGTGAGCATCGCGGAGCGCATGTTCCCCGAGTCGAAGGGATTCTTCATTCTGGACGATCCGTTCCTGAAAGCCGACCGCGACCGCATGCGTGCCCTGATGACGATGCTGCGCCACCTGGTGGGGCGCGGGTGGCAGGTGATCTACGTGACCGCCAAGGACGAGATCGTGGAAGCCCTCCGCGCCGACATCGCCGCGGGCGCCGTCCGGCTGATCGAGCTCGAACGATCGCTGTTCACGCGCGCCGTCACGCGCGCGACACCGGAACTCACGGACGCACCGCGTCTGTTCTGATCCGGCGCACCACGCAAGAGCGTGATTGACGCCGGGGCGCAATTACGCTAAATTATTCGGCAATAAACTGTTCCACTGGCCGTCAGACCCCCCTGCAGCCATCCCAGCGGTACCGAATGCTCGCAACAAGACTCTTCATCCGCGGCGCCATTACGCTCGGAGCGCTCGCGTTGCTGCCCCTGTGGGTCCGCCCGGCGGAGGCCGTGCCCAACCCCCGTCTCGAGTGGAAGACGATCTCCACCGAGCACTTCGACGTCCACTTCCACGCGGGTGGAGAGTGGACTGCGCGCGAGGTCGCGACGGTCGCCGAGGAGATCTATCCCTATATCACCGGGGTCTACCAGTACGAGCCGAAGCGCTGCCACTTCGTGATCCTCGACACCGAGGATTACGCCAACGGCGCCGCGTACTACTACGACAACAAGATCGAGATCTGGGCGACGAACCTGGAGTTCGGCCTGCGCGGCACGAGCGACTGGATCCGGAACGTCGTCACCCACGAGTTCACGCACATC
>DASTOO010000470.1:0-4937 GCA_035762505.1 Candidatus Krumholzibacteriia bacterium | reverse complement strand
CATGTGCTCGTTCGGGTTCGTGAACTACCTGATCGACGCGGAAGTGCCGATGGGCATCCTCGAATGGATGCAGCAGTACGTGACGAGCAAGTACACGTTCCTGCTCATTCTCAACCTGTTCCTGCTCGTGGTGGGCTGTCTGATGGATATCTTCTCGGCGCTGATCGTGGTGGTTCCGCTGGTGGCACCGGTGGCGACGGGCTTCGGGGTGGATCCCGTCCACCTCGGCATCATCTTCCTGACCAACCTGGAGATCGGCTACCTGACGCCGCCGGTGGGATTGAACCTCTTCATCTCGTCGTACCGCTTCCAGCAGCCGGTGGTGAACCTGTACGGCGCGAGCGTTCCCTTCCTCGTGCTCATGCTGCTGGCCCTCGTCGTGATCACCTACGCCCCGGCCCTGAGCCTCGTCCTCGTCGACGCCTTCGGCGGCTGATCCCTCCCCTACTCGAACAGAACGTGCTCGACCTCGTCGAGCATGCGCCCGAGCGCGAACTTCTCCGCGGCGAGCCGCGCACCGGCTTCTCCCATGGCGCGGGCGCGCGCCGGGTCGGAGAGCACGTCGTGGATGGCCGCGGCGATGGCGCCGGTGTCGCCAACCGGGTGCAGGATTCCGGTCTCTCCGTCGTGGACGATCTCGGGAATGCTGCTCACGTTGGAGGCGATGCAGGGGATGCCCACCGCCATCGCTTCGACCAGCACGTAGCCGAAGCCCTCGACCCGCGACGGGAGGAGCAGCGCGTCGCTCCCGGCGAGGATCTCGGGCACGTCGGAGCGGAACCCCGTGATCCGCACCGAGCCACCCAACCCGCGCTCGGCGATGACCTTCTCAAGCGACTCGCGCTCCTCGCCGTCGCCGACGAACAGCACCCGCGCCTGCGGAAACTCCTCGAGCACGCGCGGCCAGGCCTCGATCACCACCCGCTGCTGCTTGCGCTCGTGGAGCTCGCCGGCGAGCGAGAACACGGGGGCGGTCACGGGGGCTTCTATCGTGCGACGCAGCTTCGCGCGCAACTCGTCGCGGCGCGCGGACAACGCGGCGTACGGCGCCATGTCGATGCCGTTGTACACCACCACCGCCTTGCTCTCCGGGAACCACGGCGCGTCGCGCATCATGGTGCGGCGCGTGGCCGCGGAGTTCACGATGACGCGGTCCACCTCCAGCGTGTACACGATGCGGTAGTGCCGCTTGTCCTTGAGCGGAAACTCGCTTCCGCGGCGGGGAATGAGCCGCGGCCGCGCGGGGCGCGGGCGCAGCGCACGCGCCGCGTGGATCGCGGCCACGCACAGACGGATCTCCCGGTCCAGGTTGGGAACGACCACGCTCGGCTGCGTACGCCGGATGAGCGAGGAGAGCTGGGTGACCGCGATGGGGTCGACGTCACCGCGCATGGCGATCTCGGTGAGCGGGATCCCGCGTGCCGGCGCGCGGGCGGCGAGCACGCTCCCCGGCACCGCGACCAGGCGGGCATCGTGACCGCGGGCGCGAAGGCCCGCCGCGGTGTCGAGCATCCATCGTTCGCCGCCGCCGTAGCGGCGGAGCGATGACACGAAGAGAACGCGTCTCGAGTTCAAGTTGCCGGTATCCATTGTGCCGTCGTCGATTGCAACCTCGCGCACGACCACGGCCCGCCCGGCCAGTGTATGCGTGCCGCGCGTGACACGGCCAGCGATTTCGTGGTACAACCGGAAGCGCCGCCCCCTGACCCGCCCCCACGCGCAGGACCGCCGTTCCGGCGCCGGAACCGGCACGCGCGTTGCACGAATCCTGTGGATAACCCCTGCAAACGGAGCGGCGTCATGCGGTTCGAAGGCCTTTTCAGACTCGTTGCGACGGCGTGCCTGTGCGCGCTCGCGCCGGCGTGCGCCCAGCCCGCCGGTCCTTCCGTCGGGGGTCCGGTGTACGGCAGCTGTGTCACCGACTTCTCGTGCCCGTTCGGCGCGGAGTGCGCGGGGTCGGGCTGCGCTCCCATTGCGACGACACTGCTGCCCCACATCCAGACCGCGTCGATGCTTGCGCGCTCCGCCCTCGACGACGGGGAGCAGGCGTGGCGCGCGGCCCACTACGACCTGAACATCAGCCGTCTCCATCCCGACTTAATGCGGGCACAGAATCCCAATGTGATACTCTTCGAATACGGGATCCTGCGCTACCACCTGTTCGACAATATCGATGACGCGGCGACCGCCTGGGCGATTGCGCACGGGTATGACCCGGAGGATTTCTACCTCCACTACAAGGAAGACGTGACCATCCCCACCTGGGGCGGCGCGGTGCTCGTGCCGGGTTTCCCACCCGGCGTCGTGCCGGGCTGGAACCCGACGAGCGGCGGCAACCCCGCGTCCGCGACCGAGCGCTGGCAGTCGCGCGCCCTGGGCAGCAACAACGCCACACCCTGGTACCTCGGCAATATGGCGCACCCGGGCTACCGCCAGTTTCTCGTCGAGTACGCGCGACGGCTGATCACGGGAACGTGGTTCAGCACGGTTCCCTTCGCGACGGGGCCGGTGGACGGTATCATGTGCGATCTGGGAATCTATTACCCGCAGTTCCTCGAAGGGCAGATCGACAAGACCGCCGAGTACTACGGGGTTCCACTGACCGAGGATCACCCTTACGCGGTCGCCGTCGAGACGGTCTACCCGTACCTGGCGGGCGAGCTCGTGCAAGTGTTCGGCGAAACCAAGCGCCTCATGCCGAACTACGGCCACGTGTTCTTCCTCAACTACGCCAACCGGTCCGCCATCAACGTTCAGGCGACGACACCGTGGATCTGGGGCGAGGTCTGGGTCACTTACACGGGAACGTGGTCCCCGACGAGTGGCAACAACCGCTGCATCACGTACGAACGAGACTACGCGAACGGAGTCGCCGGCATCGTGGAGCAGACGCGGTCCGGCGGCCGGCGCGTCATCGGCGCCCGCGACGTCGCCGCGGGGAGCGCCGGTACGGATCGCGGCAAGCTCTTCACGCTCGGGTTGTACTATCTCGCGCTCAACGCGCACACGTACTACATGTACGAGACGGTGGGAAACCACGCCGGGGCCGCCCATATTTCGACATGGTCGTGGAACCCGGCGGTCGAGTTCGACGTGGGGCAGCCCGACGTCGTCCCCACCGGCATGGTCGATTTCGCGGGAAACGCGAACACCAAGGAGCATTACCTGTTCGCGACGGGCTCGGATCCCTACAACAACGCGCTGACCTACCGCGTCTTCGCGCGGAACTTCACCAACGCGCTCGTGCTGGTGAAGATGCTCCCCGAGGGCTCGGTCACCGACGACCGCAGCATCACGGCCCACGCGCTCGACGGCACCTACGCCCCGCTGCAGGCGGACGGCAACATCGGCGCGGCCGTGACCGAAGCCACGATCCGCAACAACGAGGCGCTGATCCTGATCAGGCTGGATCAGACCGGCATCAGGCGGGATTGAGCGGGCGGCTCAGGCGCGCCGGATGGCGAGGTAGGTCGTGTCGTCGGACTGGCTGGCCGTGCCGACGAACTCCCGGACGGACGCGTACAACGCCGTGCTCATCCGGTACGGCATCAGGTGGAGGTTGGCGCGCACCGACTGGATGAAGCGATCCTCCCCGAATTCCTCGTCGGCAGCGTTGCGCGCCTCGGTGGCGCCGTCGGTGTAGCACACCAGCACCTCGTTCTTCAGCACAAACCGGCCCTCCGACCAGTCCGCGTCGCGCATCACTCCGAGCACGGTTCCGCCCGACTCCAGCGCACGGTACGAGCCGTCCGGTGCCATGAGGATGGGCGCATTGTGACCGGCGTTGCAGTACGTGACTTCGCCCGTGTCCGGGTTCAGGACGCCGATGAACGCCGTCACGAAGTCCTGTGGGCGAACGGTCTCCACCAGGATCTGGTTGGCGCGGATGACGATCTGGCGGGCGGTGGCGGTATACGGAGCCACGGTGCGCAGAATGGAGCGGAAGCTCGCCATGATGAGGGACGCGGGAACGCCCTTGCCCGCGACGTCCGCGATGGCGAACGTAACCAGGCGATTCATGCCCGGAAAGAAGTCGTAGTAGTCGCCGCTCACCTCGAGAGACGGGTAGTTGGCGCCCGCGATGCGGAACGCCCCCGAGGTCATGGTCTTCTTCGGGCTGAAGAACTCCTGGATGGTCCGCGCGATGCGCAGTTCCTTCTCGATCTCGAGCTTCACCTGGCGCTCCTGGTACAGGTGCGCGCGATCGATGGCCACCGCCGCTTCCGCGGCGAACGCCTCCAGCAGGCGCAGGTCGTTCTCCGTGTAGGCGTCGAGGCGGTCGCTCTCCAGGTTGAAGAGTCCCAGCAGCTGTCCGCGCAACACCAGCGGCGCCACCATCTCGGAGCGCGTGCGCGCGCGCACGTTGACGTAGTTCGGATTCTTGCGGACGTCGGGAACGATGATGCCCACCCGCGTCCGCGCCACCTCGCCGACCACGCCCTCGTCGGAATGCACGTTGATCTTTTCGTGCGCGCCGCGTGGGTACCCGGTGTGGAGCACGCTCGACATGGAATCCGTCTCCGGCTCGAAGAGGAAGATGGCGGCGGCGTCGTACGGGACCAGGCGCGCGAGGTTCTTGAGGATCCGGTCCAGCGCCTCGTCGCGCGTCAGCGACTTGCCGACGTCCGCGCTCACCTCGGCGAGCAGCGAGTATTCGAGACGGCGCCGCTCCGCCTGCGCGCGCAGCCGCGCGTTGGCGACCGCCACCGAGACGTGCTCACCCAGCGGGGCGAGCAGCTTGAGGTCGCCTTCGTCGAACGAGTCGCTGTCGCGCCGGCGATTCACCACTTCGAGAACGCCGCGGACCAGACCGCGGCGCAACAGCGGCACCGCGGCGATGCTGCGAACCTTGAGCCCCGCCTTCTTCTCGATCGTCAGCGACAGGTCACCGCGCTGCTTCACGGTTCCGATGATGAGCGGCGCGCGGGTCTGCCACA
>DASTOO010000469.1:0-6728 GCA_035762505.1 Candidatus Krumholzibacteriia bacterium | reverse complement strand
CGCCTACTACCGCCCCTGCGGGTGACACGCCAACGCCTCTGGCGGACTCGCCCGGCGGGCGGGTTTGTTCAAGGACTTGAGGTCGAAGCCGGCGCCGGTCATCGTGTGCACGGCGGGGGATTTCTACGGCACGGCGGACATCTTCAACGAGTCCAAGTCCCATTTCGTGGCCGAGATGATGGGCGAGCTCGGCTACGACGCCATCGGGATCGGCGAGATGGACCTCAATTTCGGGCTGGCGGCGCTGGTCCGGGACGTCCGCCGCTACTCGCTTCCCGTGGTCTGCGCGAACCTCGTCGCCCGGGCCGACTCGTTCCGGGTCCGCGGCGGCGGACCGGCCGACCGGACGGCGGATCGCCTGGGCACCGCGTTTCCCCCCTACGTCATCGTGGAGCGCGCCGGGACGCGCTTCGGATTCCTCGGGCTGCTCTCGCCCGCGACCAAGGCGGCGCGCGCGGTCGGGGAGGCGCCGCCCCCCGCCACCGTCGAAAGCCTGACCTACGTCATCGGAGACCCGCTGGAGGCGGCCCGCGCCCTGGCCCCGGAGCTGCGCGCGGCCTGCGACGTCATGGTGGTCCTCGCGCACATGGGGGAGGACGAGGCGACCCGGCTCACCGAGGCCGTCACCGGGATCGACTTCATCGTGCTCGGGCACGACGGGCAGGGGCGGCCGCTCGGCGAACCGCGCGTGGTGGGCGCAACGGCCATGGTCCGCGCCACGTATCAGGGTATGAACATCGGTGAGCTGGGGATCACGTTGGGCGAGGGCAACCAGATCGCCGGATACAAGAACCGGATCTACCCGCTCATCGCGTCGTTTCCGGACGACCCCGACATGGCGGGCCGCCTGGACGAGTTCGACGCGAAGAACCGGGAGCAGCAGAAGGAGCTCTACGCGCGCCAGCAGCTCAAGCAGGCCGAAACCGCGCCGGGCGGCAACCGCTACCTCGGGGTCGGTACGTGCCAGTCGTGCCACCTGGAGGAGTTCGAGGTATACATCGGCACGGCACACGCGCGTGCGTATGCGACGCTCTCGTCGCAGTTCGTGCACCGCGACACCAACTGCGTGGGGTGCCACGTCACCGGATACGGCGACGCGGGCGGTTTCCCGGGGGTCCGCTCGCGCGGCGCGCTCGTCGACCTGGTCGACGTCCAGTGCGAGGCGTGTCACGGCCCCGGAAGCGAACACACACGCGACGGCTCCTATCGCAAGCGCGCGGTGGCGAGCTGCGTCACCTGTCACACGGAGAAAGATGATCCGGACTTCGACTACGACAACGACTGGCCCGCGGTGGCGCATTAGACGCGCCGCCCTGGCCGGGGCCGCGCTCCTCCTCATGGGGCCCGCGCCCGGCGCGCGGGCCGAACAGCCGGGAACGCTGCTGCTCCCCGGCATCGACATCCGCGACGCCGACTTCACCGTCGGGCGCTGGTGCCGTTACATCGTCATCGACGAGGCGATGGGAGAAACCGACTCGAGCGAGGTCTATCTCGCCGTGGTCGGGCGGGAGAAGGGGCGCGACGCGTACTGGCTCGAGATCGAGAGCGGACCCGTCGGCATGCCCGCGGCCGAGCGGGACGTGGCGCGTTTCCTGGTGGACGGCGCGGTCCGCAGCATGGCGCCCGGAGACTCCCTTTACCACTACGTGAGCCGACTATATATTAGGCGTGGCCGTGAGCCGGTCGAGAAGGGAAACCCCCGCGACCTGACACGGCTCACGATCGTCAACCCCACCTCCGAAAGCGACTGGGTCGTCACCCGCGATGCGGTCGTCTCCACACCCGCCGGGCGTATATCCGGCGAGATGCGGCAATTCGAAAACGTCGTGTCCCGCGAGATTCCCGCGGGGAACGTGAAGCTCGTGCAGCGCAACGTTGACCGGGTCAAGGTGTGGCGCTCTCCCGATGTGCCCGTCTTCCACCTGGCCCGTTGCGACATCGAGCGCGTGCGCGAGACCCGGACCGTGCCCCCCGTCCGGGGCATTCCGGACGCGGGTCCGCGCGAGTCCCGGACGACGAGCGTCCTCGTTGCCTTCGGAAAAGGCGCGAAGCCGTTGCTCCCGTCCCCCTGAACGAGAGGTCGAAAAAAGGTCCGGTGGAACCGATGAAGAGAATCCAGGCCCCCGTCGCGGCGTTCGCCGCGGTCATTGCGTTCGTGCTTCCCGTCACCTCCCCCGCGTCGGACAACGTCCAGGCGCTCGACGTCCGCCCGCGGCCCGCCGATCCCGGCGAGCGCACCTACTTCCTCGGCGCGGGCGCGAGTGTCGAGGACGCCGTCGAGCTGCGTGATCGCCTCATCACGGCCGGCGCGTGGAACGTGAACCTCTTCGTGCAGGAGCGCGTGATCGTCTGCTCCGTGACGCCGCGCGCGGCCGCGGCGGTGGAATTGCCGGCGGCGTTCCGGAGCGAGCCCGCGAAGACCGCGCAGGCGCCGGCGCGCGCCGCCTCCGAGGCGTGGGGATGGATCGTCGGCGCGTACACGCTGGCGGATCGCGCGCCCGTCGGCTTTTCCGCCGACGGCGACGCCCCGGGGCGGGCGCTGGACGACGTCCTCCTCGTCAACACCCCGGAGCGCGTGCGCGAGATACAGCGCGCAGTCGAGAAGGCGATGGCGTCGCGTGCGACCGCGCCCCGCCCGCAACCCGCTCGCGCGATGAACCAGAACTCGGAGGTCCTGGCGGGGAGCATCCTCGCCAACTTCATCTTCCCCGAGAGCAACGGAACCCGCGAGTCCAACCTCGAGACGTGGTCGGACGCCGACATGCGCGAGGCGGGCATCGGTGTGGCGGGGGCGTTCCTCGCCTGGCAGGCGTGGACGCAGATGGACATCAACACGACGTTCAACCTCCTCGAGCGCGTGCCCACCGGCTACGAACCCATCCAGCACGACATGAGCAGCGACGAGCTGTGGCTGGTCGACACGATGCAGAGCCTCGGCTGGGGCTTCTCGGGGGGCAACAGCCTGGGGATCGTCCACGAGTTCAACGAGGACGCGCGCGCCACCTTCCGGACCCGGTGGGTGGTGACGTCGTTCATCGTGTGCGCGCGCAACACCCCGAACCATCGCTTCGGCGGCGGCAACGCCAACTACACCGCGTACGCCAACCTGGGCGGGCCGTACATGGTCGAGCCGTTCCCGGCGGGCACCGATCCCAACGGCATCGGTGAGACGCTCGTGTTCTCCAAGATCGTGCAGCACGAGGTCGGGCACTGCTTCTGGACGCTCGACGAATACCCGGGTGCGCCGGGGACGTGCGGGAACTCGTCGGGCTATCTGAACTATACGAACGGCAACATCTCGATGACCGGCCCGGGCGGCGAGGAGGTTCGTTGCGAGGCCCTGACGCCCTGCATCATGCACATCGCTCCCCGCAACGGCCAGGGCCGGCCGTGGTGCCGCTACAGCCTGGGACACCTGGGCGTGGTCGACGACAACGGCAACGGTTACCCCGACATCTTCGAAGCCGCGCCCGAGATCGTGTTCGAGCCCGCGGGTCCGGAGACCGTCACCACCAACCGGTTCACGCTGCGCTTCAAGGCGATCGCGCGCGCGGTGCCCAACCGCAATCCCGGACAGGACCCGAACACGCGCGTGGACCTGGCGTCTCCGGTGGACGAGGTGAGATACGTCACCGGCGACAACGTGGGGTTCGAGCTGCAGCCGGTCGACGGCGCGAGCGACGAGCTCATGGAGGACTTCGTGGTTCCCCTCCCGCTTGCCGCCGTGGGGGAGAGCCGCATCGAGATCCGCGCGCGCAACGCGGCGGGCTTCCAGTCCGCGCGCTTCGCGAAGATCATCCACTTCACGGGGGTGAACTACACCCAGATGGGTGTCGCCGTGAAACACAACCGCATCGAGGTCCAGTGGCAGACGGTGGGAGACATTTTCAACTCGCAGTTCGACGTCTATCGCCTCGGGCCCGGTGACCCGCTGCCCGGAACCATCGAGCCGGCCGAGGTTCCGCCCGGCACCAGGCTCAACACGGCGCCCGTCGCGCCCGATGGCCCGGGAACGTCGGGGTTCGTGTCGTACCGGTACAACGACTTCACGGTCGAGCCCGGCCACGACTACCGCTACTACGTCGTCGGCTCGTTCACGCTGCCCGTGGAGGGCGGAACGCAGGACTACCACTCGCCATCCGACGTGGTGGGGCAGACCGCGTCGCTGCCCATCACGGACGAGTTCGTGTCGGGCATCGCGCCCAATCCCTCCAACGGCAACGTGACCCTGTCCATCGCGGTTCCGCGCACGTACGGCGGGAACCCGCGCGCGCCCCAGCGGCTGGCGACGCCGGTCGACGTGTCGGTCTACGACGTGCGCGGCCGCCGCATCCGCGTTTTGGAGAGCCAGCCACAACTCACGGACCGGCTCACGCTCCGCTGGAACGGCCGCAGCGACGCGGACGTCCCGGTCCCCGCGGGGATCTACTTCGTCCGGGTGAGCGCGGGCGGAGCCGAGGCCGTCCGGAAGCTGGTTCTGCTGCGCTAGGACGCGAGGCATCATCCCGCCGCCGGGATGTTTGATATCGGGCGTCCGTTGTGCTATGACACAGGGCGACCGTGAGGCTCATCCGGGTGCCGCTGTCGGATTCAGACGCCTTTCCCATCGCCGTTTCCAACGCCTTTTCCAAGGAGGAGGGCGCGACGCGCGTCGCGCCCGGAGAGACTCATGAGCGAACGACTCCGCCGTGTCAAATACGCCGAGGACGTCCTGGGGACGCTCGGTAACACCCCGCTGATCCGGCTCAACCGCGTCACCGCCGGCGTCCACTGCACCGTGCTCGCCAAGCTCGAGTTCTTCAATCCGGGCGGCAGTGTCAAGGACCGGATCGGCATCCATATGATCCGCGAGGAGGAGCGCAAGGGGACACTGCAGCCGGGCGGCACCATCGTGGAGTGCACGTCGGGCAACACCGGACTCGGCATCGCGCTGGCCGCCTCGATCCTCGGATACAAGTGCGTCTTCACGATGCCGGACAAGGTGCCGGTGGAGAAGGAGTACATGCTCAAGGCCTACGGCGCGGAGGTGGTGCGCTGTCCCACCGAGGCGGCGCCGGACTCGCCCGAGAGCTACTACAACGTCGCCAGGCGCATCGCGCAGGAGCGCAACGGGGTCTTGAGCAACCAGTACCACAACCCGATGAACCCCGACGCGCACTACCGGACCACCGGCCCGGAGATCTGGCGCGACACGGCCGGAGAGATCGATTGCTTCGTGGGCGGTATGGGGACGGGCGGAACGGTGAGCGGCATCGGCCGCTACCTCAAGGAGCAGAACCCCAAGGTGCGCGTGGTCGGCGTCGACCCCGAGGGCAGCATCCTCGCGCACTACTTCCGCACGCAGCAGATGGCGGAGCCGCACGGGTACCTGGTCGACGGGATCGGCGAGGACTTCATTCCCGGCACGTGCCAGTTCCAGTACGTGGACGACATGATCACCGTCAAGGATCCCGAGTCGCTCGTGATGACGCGCCGGCTGGCGCGCGAAGAGGGACTGCTGGTGGGGAGCTCGTCGGGTGCGGCGGTGGTCGGGGCGCTCCAGGCGGCGCGCGACCTGGGTTCCGACGCGATCATGGTGGTGCTGATCCCCGACACGGGCGAGCGCTATCTGAGCAAGGTCCATTCGCACGTCTGGCTCGAGAAGAACGGCATCCAGGACGCCTAGTCACCAACGGGCGCGGGCCGCGTGGTCCGACGCCGGGAGCATCATGGGTTTTTCGACGGATTGCATCCACGCCGGGCAGTGGCCCGACGAGCGGACCGGTGCGGTGAACACACCGATCTTCCAGACCTCCACCTACAAGCAGGACGGCATCGGCAAGCACCGCGGCTACGAGTACGCCCGCACCGCCAATCCCACGCGCGAGGCGCTGGAGCGGAACGTCGCCGCCCTCGAGCAGGGGAAGCACGGTCTCGCGTATTCGTCGGGGATGGCGGCGACCGACACCATCCTGCGCCTGTTCCTCCCGGGTGACGAGGTCGTCGTCACGAGCAACGTCTACGGCGGAACGTACCGGCTCTTCGAGCTGATTCTCAAGAACTACGGGCTCGTGTTCCGCTTCGTCGACACGTCGGTGCTCGACGAGGTCAGGAAGGCGATCACGCCCGGGACGCGCCTGCTATTCCTGGAATCGCCCACCAATCCGGTGCTGCGCGTGACCGATATCCGCGCGGTGGCCGACCTCGCCCACGCGGCCGGCGCGCTGGTGTGTGTGGACAACACGTTCATGAGCCCGTACCTGCAGAACCCGCTGGCACTCGGCGCGGACCTCGTGGTGCACAGCACCACCAAGTACCTCAACGGCCACAGCGACATGGTGGGCGGCGTCGTCGTGCTGAACGACGACGCCATGGCACAGCGCCTGCGTTTCCTCCAGAACGCGGTGGGCGCCGTTCCGGGGCCGATGGACTGCTTCCTCGCGCTGCGCGGCACGAAGACGCTCGCGGTGCGGATGAAGCAGCACGAGGAGAACGCGCGTGTGCTGGCAGCGTTCCTCGCGAAGGAGCCCGCCCTGGAGAAGGTCAATTATCCCGGCCTGCCCGATCATCCCCACCACGAGCTCGCGAAGCGCCAGGCGCGCGGCTTCGGCGCGATCATCTCGTTCGACCTCGGCACGATCGAGCGCGCGGACAGATTCCTGCGCGCGGTGCAACTCTTCACGCTGGCCGAGAGCCTCGGCGGTGTGGAGAGTCTCATCAGCCACCCCGCGTCGATGACGCACGGCAGC
>DASTOO010000468.1:0-8880 GCA_035762505.1 Candidatus Krumholzibacteriia bacterium | reverse complement strand
GTACCTTGAGGCGCCGCAGGCCGGCGAGTGCCACCAGCGTCGTCGGCGTGCGTAGCTCCCCGTGGTGCGGCGCGTGCATGATCTGGCCCGCCTGCACCACGAACTCGATGTCGCGGATTCCGCCCGCCATCAGCTTGATGTTGTGGCCGCGCTGGTTGGGGCGGAGGCTCTCCTTGATCTGGTCGCGCATGGCGCCCACCGCCTCCAGCGGGGAATAGGGGAGCGCGCTCGAATAGATCAGCTTCCCGATGGAGTCGAGCAGGCGCGCGCCGAGGGCGAGATCGCCTGCGATGGTGCGCGCCTTCATGAGCGCCTGGAACTCCCAGGGCCGGCCGCGATTCTCGTAGTAGATGCGCAGCGCGTGCTCGGTGTTGACCAGCGGGCCCGCCTTGCCGTCAGGGCGCAGGCGCAGATCGACGCGGTAGAGGTAGCCCTCCTCGGTGAGCGCCGACATCGCGTCGGTGAAGCGGCGCGCGACCCTGGTATAGAAATGCATCGTCTCGTCGTCGCATTCTTCGCAGGCGAAGACGAGATCGATGTCGCTGCTGTAATTCAGCTCGCGCCCGCCGAGCTTTCCCATCGCGATCACGGCGATACCGCGCGGCTGGGCGTCGTCGCCCAGCTCGTCGAACACCACGTCGAGCACGGTGCGCGCGACGGCGTCGGCGAGGTCGCTCAGGCGCCGCGCCACCTCCTCGACCGCCGCGCCGCTCACCATGTCGAGCACGCCGATCTTGAGAAGCGCCTGCCGGTGCGCGCGCCGCACGGCGTTGAGCTTTCCCTCCACGCTCCGGAAGGACTCGACCTCGCGCGCGAGCCAGGCGCCATAACTCTCCACATCGTCGGGCGCATCCCACGTGGATTGCTCCATCAGCCAGTAGACGAAGCCGGGCTGCCGGACGAGGATGTCGGCGAGGTGCTGGCTTGCGCCGAAGACGATGGTGACGAGATTAAGCACCGGGGGTGCCGCCAGCATCGTGCGGAGGAACACCGACACGCTGCCGGCGCTCTCGAGGTAGCGCTCCAGGTTGACGATGGCCGCGTCGGGGGACGCACTGCGCAGACACGCCTCGATGATGCGGATGACGTCCTCGTCGTTGAGGTCGGCCACCAGCATGCGCTCGCAGGCGTTGCGAAAGCTGGTCGCGACCGCAGTGGACGCGCGGAAGCCGCACTCCGTCAGGCGCTCTTCGAGGGGAAGTTCGCGTGCGCGCCGCTCATCGCTGGGCGCGTCTACCAGCGAGCGCATCATGGCCTCGTGGACGTCCTCCACGACGGCGCGGAGCTTCTGGTGAACGTGTTCGGACATGGTGGTGGGAGGGGGCTTGCGCCGAACATATCACTTGCGTAAGCCCGCTAACCACACTAAACTAGGCCCGCCTTGCAACCATGAAGAAAATCGAAGCATTCATCAAGCCGTTCAAGCTCGACGACGTCAAGGCCGCGCTCATGGAGATCGGAATCCAGGGCCTCACCGTGTCCGAGGTCAAGGGCTTCGGGCGCCAGAAGGGCCACACGGAGCTGTACCGCGGCAGCGAGTACCGCGTGGATTTTCTGCCCAAGAGCAAGCTGGAGATGTTCGTCAACGACGACGCCGTCGACAATATCGTCGAGACCATCGCCCGGGTCGCGCGCACCGGGTCCATCGGCGACGGCAAGATCTTCATTCTGCCCGTCGAGGACGCCGTCCGCATCCGCACCGGCGAGAGCGGCGAAGGCGTCCTCTAGCCCGCCGCGTCGGCCACGCCTGAATCAACATGATCGTGCTCGGAATCGAAACGTCGTGCGACGACACGTCGCTCGCGCTCTACGCGCGCGGCCGCGGCATCCTCGCCAATCTCACCGCGAGCCAGGTGATCCACGAGGAGTACGGCGGCGTCGTGCCGGAGATCGCGTCGCGCCAGCACATGCGTTCGTTGCTGCCCGTCTACGACGCGCTGCTGGAGGAGTCCGGCCTGCGCGGATCGGACATCGGTGGCGTCGGGGTGAGCAACGGCCCGGGACTGGTGGGATCCCTGCTGGTGGGCGTGGGCTTCGCCAAGTCGCTGGCGTTCGGGCTGGGCGTTCCGGTGGTGGGCGTGCACCACATCGAAGCGCATGTCCTGTCCAACGAGCTGAACGGCGAAGCGCTCCGCTGCCCGTGCCTGGTGCTGGTCGTGTCGGGCGGCCACACGTCGCTCTATCTCGCCGAACGCGCGGGTCGCTACCAGCTCGTCGGCAACACGCGTGACGACGCGGCCGGCGAGGCCTTCGACAAGATCGCCAAACTGCTCGGGCTCGGGTTTCCCGGCGGACCGGCCGTGCAGAAGGGCGCCGAGAGCGGAAACCCCCGTGCCATCGAGTTTCCGCGCGCGATGCGCGACCGCGGCGGATTCGACTTCTCGTTCTCGGGGCTGAAGACGGCGGTTCGGCAGCACGTGGAGGCCCACCCGGTGCTCTCGGAAGGGGATGTGGCGGACATCGCCGCGTCCGCGCAGGCCGCCATCGTGGACGCGCTGGTGGAGCGCACGGTCGCGTGCGCGCGCGCGCACCGTGTGGGCGACGTGTATCTCGCGGGTGGTGTCGCCGCCAACCGGCCGCTGCGCGGAGCCATGCAGTCCGCGTGCGAGGTCGCCGGCGTCGCGTACCACGCGCCGCTCATCGAGTATTGCACCGACAACGGCGCCATGGTGGCGCGCACCGCGGAACTCCTCATCGCCGCCGGACGCAACGACGGCGCGGCACTGGACGTGTTCACGCGCGGCGCGATCGCGTCGTGGTCGTAGACCCGCCCGCATGAACCTCTCGATTCAGGGCGTCGGAAAGACCTACCGCGGGGGCGTTCGCGGTCTGGACGACTTCTCCCTCGAGATCACGACCGGGGTGCTCGGACTCCTCGGCCCCAACGGGGCGGGGAAATCCACGCTGATGCGCATCCTCGCGACCATCACGCGCGCCACCAACGGCCGCGTGACGTGGAACGGCGCCGACGTGGCGAAGTCGCCGGACGCAGTGCGCAACGTGCTCGGCTATCTCCCGCAGGACTTCGGCGTGTATCCCAACCTCTCCGCGCAGGAGTTCCTCGCGTACGTCGCCGCGGCCAAGGGTGTCGGCGCGCGCGCGGCCGCGCGCCGCATCGACGAGCTGCTCCAGCTCGTCAACCTGTCTGACGCCCGCAAGCGCCCGCTCGGCGGCTTCTCCGGCGGGATGCGCCAGCGCGTCGGCATCGCGCAGGCGCTGCTCAACGATCCCCAGCTCCTCATCGTGGACGAGCCCACCGCCGGTCTCGATCCCGAGGAGCGCGTGCGCTTCCGCAACCTGCTCTCCGAGCTCTCCGGCGAGCGCATCGTGATCCTCTCCACGCACATCGTCTCCGACGTCGAGGCCACCGCGACCCGCATCGCGCTCATCGCGCGCGGGAAGCTGGTCGCAAGCGCGGCGCCGGAGGAGCTGCTGCGCTCCGTGGAAGGCAAGGTGTGGGAGTGGGTGGTGCCGAGCGCCGAACTTCCCGCGCTGAAGCAGCTGCACCGGATCAGCGGAACGTTGCGCCGCAGCGACGGTGTGCGCGTGCGCGCCGTGGCGGCGGAGAGACCCGCGCCGGCCGCGCAGCCCGCGACGCCCACGCTGGAGGACGCGTACCTGCTCCACGTCGCGCCGGGGGCCGACGGGGCGGTGGTGTGACCGCGCTCCACCGGCTCCATCACCTCGCCCGCGCCGATTTTCTTGAGCGCGTGCGCCGTTACGCCTTTCTCGTGACGATGATCGCGTGCGTGTGCCTCGCGTACGCGTTCGTCCCGCCCAACCCGAGCAAGTACGCCACCCTCAAGATCGAGTCCTACCGCGGCGTCTACAACTCCGCCTGGATCGGAACGTCGCTGGCGCTGCTGTGCGGGACGTTCGTCTCCATGATCGGTTTCTTCGTGGTGAAGAACGCGGTCGATCGCGACCGCCAGACGCGCGTGGGCCAGATTATCGCCGCGACCCCCACCTCGAAGCTCCAGTACACGGTGGGGAAGACGCTGAGCAACTTCGCGGTGCTGGCCGCGATGACGCTCGCCGTGGCGGTCGCGGCCGGCGCGATGCAGATCCTCCGCGCGGAGGACCGCGCCATCGACGTGATCCAGCTCTTCGCGCCGTTCATCCTGCTGACCATGCCCGTGCTCATGATGACGGCCGCCATCGCGGTGCTGTTCGAGACGATTCCGGGGCTGCGCGGCGGCTTCGGCAACGTGCTGTTCGTGTTCGGATGGTCGGGTCTCCTGTCGACCGGGGCATTCGCGCGGATGGATGCCACCACGGTGCACAACGACATTCTGGGGGTGGGCATCGCGTGGCCGGGCATGGTGGAAGCGGCCGCGCGCGCGTTTCCCACGTTCGATCCCGCCCACCCGGCCATGTCGATGGGGATCAACGTCAAGGGCGACGGGATGTGGGTGCTGGAGACGTTCCGCTGGGACGGCATCCGCTGGACCGGTGGGATGCTGGGGTGGCGCGCTCTGTGGCTCGTCGCGGGGCTGGCGATCGGCGCCGCCGCCGCGATTCCGTTCGACCGTTTCGACCCGGCGCGCGCCGTCGGACGCGTCCGGCGCCGCCGGCGCCGCGACCCGGGGAGCGCGGCCGTTGCAGTCGCGCCGGCACCGGCGCCCGCGGGGCACGTCCATCTCACGCCGCTCGCCCGCGCGCAGGGGGCTGCGCGGCCCGGCGCGATGATCGTCGCGGAGTGGAAGCTCATGACGCGCGGCCTGCGCTGGTGGTACGCGGGACCGATCGCCGTCGCGGTCATGTCGATCTTCATGCCGCTGGAGAATCTCCGTCATCCCGTGCTTCCGCTCGCGTTCCTGTGGCCGGTGCTCCTGTGGTCACGGCTCGGCTCGCGTGAGCGGCGTCATGACACCGAACCGATCTTCTTTTCGTCGCCGCACCCGCTCGCGCGACAACTCCCGGCCGCGTGGATCGCCGGCATCGGGTTGAGCATTCTCGCCACGGCGCCGATCGCGCTCCGCCTGGCGCTGGCGGGCGAGGCCGGCGCGCTCATGCTGTGGGCGGTGGGCGCGGCGTTCGTTCCGTCCCTTGCGCTCGCGCTCGGTATCTGGACGGGATCGAGCAAGTTCTTCGAGGCTCTGTACACCTTCCTGTGGTACGCCGCGATCCAGAAGGTGCCCGCGTTCGACTTCACGGGCGCGCTGGACGCCGGGGTCGAAGGGGACAACGCCGCCACGTTCGCCGCGATCACGGTGGTTCTCTTCGCCCTCGCATTGTTCGGCCGGCGCACTCGCCTGCGCACCTGACCAAGCGTTTTCTTTGATCGCCCGCGTGCTGCGTGGCACGCGTGGCGTTCCCCGCCGTTCCCAGTTGTTGCGCGCCACGTCCCGTCGTGCCGCGTCGTTCCCCGTTCCATTCCCCGGCGCGGTTCGTGCAAACGAAAGACGGAAACCTGCGCCCCGACGCTCCGCGTCGCGGTGCACCCCTTGGCATGCTCCTTGCCCGAAAGAAGCACGTTAAGTGTCGTTGTGAGTTCACGTTCGAGGCGATATGCACGCACCCGACAACTCGAGTTACCGCATTCTTGTCGCCGACGACGAGCTGCACATCCGCCAGATCCTCCGCTTCACTCTGGAGCGGGCGGGTTATCAGGTGGTTCTCGCCGCAGACGGCGAGGAAGCGCTGGCTCGCGCGATCGAAGTCAAGCCGAGCCTCGTTCTGCTGGACGTGATGATGCCCAAGATCGACGGCTACGAGGTTTGTCGCAAAATGCGACAGGATTTCGCGCTCAACCAGATCCCCGTGATCATGCTCTCCGCCCGCGGAGACCAGCGCGATCGCGTGGCCGGCCTCGAGGGCGGCGCCAACGATTACCTCGTCAAGCCGTACTCCAACGAAGAACTGCTGCTGCGTGTGAAGAACGTGCTGGAGTGGAACATCCGGCAGAAGGAAGCCAACCCGCTCACCGGCTTCCCGGGCAACACCGCCATCGAGCGCGAGATGATAGCGCGCGTCGCGAGCAAGGAGCCCTACGCCTTTCTCTACATCGACATCGACAACTTCAAGGGCTTCAACGACTACTACGGCTACCAGAAGGGCGACGAGATCATCGGGCACATGGCTGAGATCCTCCGCCGCACGGTGCAGAAGCTCGGTGGGACGGACGACTTCGTGGGTCACATCGGCGGCGATGACTTCGTGATGGTGGTGGCGCCGTCGCGCGCCGAGATCATGGCGCAGTACGTGGTGGACGAGTTCGACAAGGGCAGCATGACACTGCTGAACCCGGACGACGTCAAGCGCGGCTACCTGGAGATTCGCGATCGCCAGGGCCTGCTGAAGCGCGTGCCGGTGATGTCGGTCACCATCGCCGTGGTCAAGAGTACGGACAACCAGATCGAGCACTTCGCCGAGGTCAACGACATCGCGACGAGCCTCAAGGATTACGGCAAACGCATCGAGGGCAGCGTCGTCGTCAAGGAACGGCGCCAGGACCTGCCCGCGCACATGACGCGCACCAAGAAGGGCTGAGGGCGACCGGGATGAACATTCGCACGGCAGAAGACAGGGCGGCGACCGTCGAGGCGTTGCTCAACGAGGCGCGTATCGAGGCCAACACGCTGCGCCTGCGCCTCCAGCGCTACCGACGCATCATCGCGTCGACGCGGCTCATCATGGGCCACGAACTCAAGAAGCCGGTCAGCGCGATCTGCGGCTACCTCGACCTTGCGCGCGAAGACGTGGAACGCGCCGGCCTGCACGACGCGCTCGCGTTCGTCGACAAGGCGCGCGCCGAGTGCCAACTGCTTTCGGAGCTGAACGCGTTCTATCTCGATCTGCTCAGGATCGACGGCGGCAGCGGTGAACCGAGTCCCGAGAAGCTGGACGTGGCCGAAGTCATCGAGGAGGCGGTGGGGCAGATCCCGGACGACCTGCGGCCGCAGACCCGCGTCGGGGTCCACGTGGCGGAACCGCTCCCGCCCGCGACGATGAACCGAAACGCCTTGAAGCTCATCGTGCTGAACCTGCTCGAAAACGGTCTGCACTATTCGCCGGAAAACGCCGTCGTGCGCCTCGAGGTCGAGGTGTCCAAGGACATGCGCGGCGTGTCCGAGGACGATCTGCTCAAGATCCGGGTGAGCGACGAGGGCAAGGGCATCGCACCCAACGACATCAAGCGCATCTTCCTGCCGTTCGTGCGGCTCGACGAAGACGGCGCGAACGGGTCGGGCCTGGGTCTGACGCTGGTGCGCAGCCTGGTCGACATGTGCGGGGGAGAAGTCTCAATCAAAAGCGAACAGGGTAAAGGAACGACGGTGTACGTAACCCTCCCGCTTTCGACCGTCGATCGGTGGGCGGGGGTGGTGTTGCCGTGACGCGAATGTCGGGCTGGGACGTGAGTCCCGGCGCGCTGGAGTCCAGTCCGTTGAGTATTTTGTATCTCAGGTTCATCGAGCTGTTCGCGTTCTTCGGAATCGTGTTCGCCGCGCGTTTCCTGGGAGACTTCGCGTACGCGACCAATGCGCTGGTGGGACTCTTCCTCATCGCCGCGTTCCTCCAGTACAGCGGCGAATGGGTCTGGGATCTCATCGGCGGGCGCTTCGGGTGGGACAAGAACCGCCGCAACGCCGCGTTGCTCTGGTACTCGAGCTACGTGGACCTGGCGGCGGTCATCGCGCTCATCAAGCTGACCGGGACCATCGAGAGCCCGTTCCTGTTCCTGTTGACCATTCCGCTCTTCTTCGTGTGCAACACGTTCCCGTGGAAGACGACGGTCGGGTACTTCGTCACCGCCTCGATCATCTCCATCGGGGCCCTGGGCCTGCTCGAGATGAACGGCGTGATCGCGCACCAGACGGTCTACCGCAACGCGCCCGGCGTCTTCGAGAACGGCCACTACCTGGCGGGCTCCCTGCTGGTCATGGCGGCGTTCGTGAGCCTCGTGATCTACCTGTCCAACGCTTTCCAGGACCGGATGAACGTGTCGCTGGAGCGCATGCGCCGCAAGAAGCAGGAGACGGAATCCCGCGTCAACGAGCTCGCGCGGCTCTACGACATCACCACCGGCATCAACGCCGCGATGTCGCTGGAGACGCTGCTCAAGATCGTCGCCAAGGAGGCGACGCTCCTGCTCAACCGGCCGTGGGCCAGCATCGTCCTCTTCAACCAGAAGCAGGAGATCACGCACTCGGTCTTCGTGGGGCTCTCCCCGTCCCGCGAGATGAAGATCGACAAGCGAATGCGCCGCGGCGGCCTGAGCGAGTGGATCTGGACGCACAACACGCCGATCGTGGTGGAGGACGCCTCCCGCGACAAGCGCGCCAACTGCAGCGAGTTCCTGAACTACTTCAACATCCGGTCTCTGGTGGGCTTCCCGCTCTTGTCCGGAAAGCAGGTCATCGGCGTGATCTACACGGGCGACTTCATGCCCAAGTCGATCACCGAACCGCACATGCGGCTCCTTACCACGCTGAGCCAGCAACTGTCGAACGCGATCGAGAAGAGCCGCCTGTACGACTCGCTGGAGCGGAAGATCCGCGAGCTCGAGCGCCAGCTCGAGACGCTCCAGAAGACGAACATTCTCAAGTCGGACTTCGTGTCGCACGTGTCCCACGAGTTGCGCACGCCGCTGACCTCGATCAAGGCGTATGTGGAGACGCTGGCCAACAACATCGAGGACCCGTCCTTCGTCCAGCGGCGCGAATTCCTCGATATCGTCAACAAGGAGACGAATCGCCTCATCCGCATCGTCAACGACGTGCTGGACGTGTCCAAGATCGAATTCGGACAGCGTCCGGTGACCCGCTCGCCCATCGAGCTGCGCGCGGCGGTGGACGAGGTCCTGTCCATGCTCAGCCCTTCGCTCCGGGAGCGGGACGTAACGGTGGACGTCGACATTCCGGCCGAGCTGCCGCGCGT
>DASTOO010000467.1:0-3136 GCA_035762505.1 Candidatus Krumholzibacteriia bacterium | reverse complement strand
TGATGTACCCGGGGATGTCCGGGATCATGACACACCTCCCGCGCGATTCGCCTCCGTTGCCGCCGTCCGGCTCACGCCCAGCGGGATGGTCGCGAGCAGCCCGGCCACGATCGCCGCGGCCAGGGCCAGAAACGAGCCGGCGATGCCGGGCTTCATCGTCATCAGGGCGAGGATGCCGACCGCCAGTGCGGCTCGCACGCGAAGGGACGCCGCCAGCGCGTGATGCGAACGGAGTCCGCCGAAAGCACCGGAGAGATCCGGCCCGGACTCCGCGGCGAGCGCCCCGCGGAGTCGCCGCATCCCGCGGCGCGTGACGATGCCGCCGATCAACGCAATGGCAACGACCGCGATCATCGCCGCGTGGAGCCAGGGCTGCGGCCCCCACCACCGCACCATCATCCACACCCCGGTGGCGAGGTTGGTGAGCATGGAAACGGGGCCCATGCGCGCAGACACCTTCATCAGACCCATCCAGGCGCGCGCGTCCGCGGACGTTTCCGCGCGCCGGAGCCGTCCCAGAGCGACCACTTCGATGCCGAGCGCCATGAAGATTCCGACGCCGCCCACCACGTGGAGAAAGATGAGGAACGGATAGAGGTTCATGCGTAACGCTCCTTATTCGGGGCGATTCGTGTGAGTCCCTACGCGGCGGCCGTCAGCGGCGCGCCCGCGGCCTCCGGTTCGACGGCCACCGATCGCGCGGTACGCCGTTTCGCGACGAGCATGTAGATCGACGGAACCACGAAGAGCGTGAACGCGGTCCCGATGATCATGCCGCTCACGAGCATGATGCCGATGCTGTTGCGCGCTCCCGCGCCCGGACCGCCCGCGAACACCAGCGGCAGGTGACCGACCACGGTGGCCGCGCTCGTCATCAGAATGGGACGCAGTCGCGTGCCCGCCGCCTCGATGACGGCCTCGAGCTTCCCCGCTCCCGAGTCCTGGAGATGATTCGCGAACTCCACGATGAGGATCCCGTTCTTCGCCACCAGCCCGACGAGCGTGATCAGTCCCACCTGGCTGTAGATGTTGAGCGTGGTGAGCCCCAGGAAGGAAAACAGCAGGGCGCCGGATACAGCCAGGGGGACGGAACCCGCCAGCACGACGAACGGATCGCGGAAGCTCTCGAACTGCGCCGCGAGCACGAGGTAGATCAGAATCGCCGAAAGCAGGAACACGCCGAGGAACTTGCTCCCCTCGTGGCGCAGCTGTCGCGACTCGCCGGCGTAGTCGATCGAGTAACCCGGCGGCAGCATCTGCTTCGCCTCGTCTTCCAGGAAGCGTAGCGCGCGGTCGAGCGACACCGGGGGCGGAATGACGCCCTGGATGCGCACCGCGTTGAGCTGCTGGAAGCGCTTGAGTTCGCGCGGCTCCGTGGTGGTCCGCAGCGTGGCGAACGTCGACAGCGACACCAGCCGGCCCTCCGGTCCGGTGACGTGGATCTCCTCGAGCTGTTCCGGGGTCAGGCGCTCGCTGCGCTTGACCTGCGGGATCACTTTGTAGCTCCGGCCCTGGATGCTGAAGCGGTTGACGTAGTCGCCGCTGAGGAGCGTCGACAGGTCGCGCCCCGCCTGGCTCATTTCCACGCCCTGCGAGCGCAGCTTGTCGCGGTCGAACACGACCTCGGCCTGGGGCTGGTCGAACTTGAGATCGGCGTCGGCGAACATGAACAGCCCGCTCGCGAACGCCTTCCCCACGAGCTGGTTCGCGAACTCGACCAGCTGCTCGGGCTCCGCGGTGGATGCGATCACGAAGTCCACCGGGAAATCGCCGCCGCCGGGGAGCGCGGGCGGGATCAACGAGATGACGCGCACGCCCGGAATCTGCGAAAGGCCCATGGCCGACTCCATCTGGAGCTGCTCGGTGCTCTTGCTGCGCTCGCTCCACGGCTTCGTCACCATGCCGCCGAATCCGCCCGTTGCGGACATGAGCTGGAAGGTGTTCGCCGTCTCGGGGAACGACCGGTAGACCTCGTCGACCTTCTCCGCGAACAGCCTGGTCTGGTCGAGGGTCGAGTTAGCCGACGCCTGCACGATGCCGAAGACGACGCTCTGGTCCTCGTTCGGCGCGAGCTCGCGCTGCGAAAACATGTAGAACGGCACCATCAGCACGACGACCACGGCCCACAGCACGAAGACCACCCGGCGGTAGGCCAGCGTTCCGGCGAGGAGACCCGTGTAGCGCCGGCGCAGGACGTCAAAGTGGCGATTGATCATGCCGGCGAAGCCGCGCTCGGTGTCGCCCGCGCGCAGGAGTCGAGACCCCATCATCGGGGAGAGCGTCAGTGCCACTACCCCGGAGACGATGACGGCGCCCGCCAGGGCGAACGCGAACTCGCGGAACAGCGCGCCGGTGAGACCGCCCTGGATCCCGACCGGCGTGTACACGGCGGCGAGCGTGATCGTCATGGCGATGATCGGCCCCACCAGCTCGCGCGCCCCTTGGATGGCGGCGTCGAAGGGCTTCTTGCCCAGGTGCAGGTGGCGTTCGACGTTCTCCACCATGACGATGGCGTCGTCGACCACGAGCCCGACCGAGAGCACGATGGCGAGCAGCGTCAGCAGGTTGATCGTGAACCCGGCGATCAGCATGAGGAAGACCGCGCCCACGAGCGATATGGGAATGGCGATGACCGGGATGATCACGGCCCGCACCGAGCCCAGGAACAGGAAGATGACGATGATCACGATCAGGAGCGTCTCCGAGAGGGTCTCCAGCACCTCGTGGATCGCGTCCTCGATGTACTCGGTGGCATCGTACGGAATGCCGGACGTCATGCCGGCCGGCAGCTGCGCCTGGATCTCCGGCATCGCCGCGCGCACGCGCTTGATCACGTCGAGCGAGTTGGCGGTGGGAAGGACCCAGATGCCCATGAACGTCGCGGGCTGACCGTCGAAACGGACGTCCTCGTTGTAGTTCTCCGCCCCCAGCACGACGTCGGCGATCTCGCCCAGGCGGACGACGCGGCCCTCCTCCTCCTTGACCACGAGCTGGCGGAACTCCTCGGGCGTGCGCAGGTCGGTGTTGGCCGTCAGGTTCACCGACACCATCGAGCCCTTGGTCTTGCCGAGCGCGGACAGGTAGTTGTTCTGCGCCAGCGCCTCCCGCAGCTCGGAAGGCGAGATCCCCAGCGCCG
>DASTOO010000466.1:0-5161 GCA_035762505.1 Candidatus Krumholzibacteriia bacterium | reverse complement strand
CTGAAACCGGGGACAGACGTCGCGGCCCGGCGCATGCGCCGGGCGAGTCAGTTCGACCCCTCCATCGACCTCGGGCGTTACCGGTTCGCGGTGGCGGACGTGTGCATGGCGGAGCGGGACTATGCGGACGCGGCCCGCCTCTACGAGGAAGCCGTCACGGCGTACCCCGACAGCTCGGCGTGCGAGGACGCCTACGCGCGACTCGCGGAATGCTGGGCGGAGCTGAAGGAGCCGGAGAAGGCGCGGGCCGCGATGGAGACCCTCGTGCGGAAGTACCCGCGCGGCAGCCTCGCCGGACGGGCGGGAGCGCGCCTCGACGACCTGTCCTTCGACCAGGCCCAGGCGGCCTACGACGCCGGCAACCACGCGAAATCGGCGGAGCTGGCGCGGGCGCTGGTGGAAGCGACCGCGAACCGCTCGCTGCAACAGAAGGCACGCTTCCTCCTCGGCGAGTCGTACGAGGCCGCGGGCGACGCGGCCGGCGCGTACGCCGCCTACAGCGAGATCATCCGCAGCGATCGCGGCGACTCGGGGCGCGTGGTGGAGCGCGCGCGCGCGCGCATCGAGGCGCTCCAGGAGGCCGGGCTGCAATGAGGGCGGCGGGGACGCGCGCGCGCGGCGCCGTGCTTGCGCTCGTGATCCTGTCCGGTTGCGTGGGCGGCATGCCGAAGGTTCCCGCGACACCTGACGCGGTGCTGGAACGCGCCCAGGACCTCCAGCGGCGCGGCAAACGCATCCAGGCCGCGACCCTTTACCAGCAGTTCCTCGAGCGCTATGCGGGCCACGATCGCGCCGACTTCGCGCAGTTCATGCTCGCGGAGACGCACTTCGAAGGCGGGGACTACACCCCGGCCGCGGTGGAGTACCAGATCGTGATCAGCAACTACGGGTACAGCGAGTACGTCGACGACGCGCTCTTCAAGATCGGCGTGTGCCTGTGGGAGGAATCGCCGCGGATGCAGCGCGACCAGCAGAAGAGCGTCGACGCGCTCAGCCGCTTCAACCAGTACCGCCAGACGTTCCCCGAGGGCGAGCACGCGGCCGAAGTCGAGCGGTACGTGAAGCAGATCAACGAGAAGCTCGCGCAGAAGGAGTTCGCCGCGGCCCGCTGGTATTTCCGCCAGAAGAACGGCGCCGCCGCCATGATCTACTGCGACAAGATCATCGAGAGCTATCCCGACAACCGCTACTGGGCGGAGGCGCTCCTCCTGAAGGGCGACATCCTGCTGCGGCGGGGCCAGAACGAGGAGGCGATCCGCCAGTTCACGCGCGTGCTCGAGTCTCCCGAGGATTCCGGGTTCAAGCACCGGGCGGAGGAGAAGATCCGCGAGGCGCGGCGGTGAGCGGCGCGAGGGGGGAGAACTGGCGCGGCGGCCGCATCGGCATCCTGGGCGGGACGTTCGACCCGCCGCACGGCGGGCACGTGCGCATGGCCGCCGCGGCGCGCACGGTGCTCGGCCTGGAGCACGTCTTCTTTTCGCCTGCGCCGCACCCGCCCCACAAAAACGCGGAGCCCGTCACGGCGTGGGAGCACCGGCGCGCGATGACGGCGGCGGCACTGGAGGGGGAGTCGGGCATGTCGGTGACCGACATCGAGAGCGCGTCGGGTCCCTCGTACACCGTGGAGCTGCTGCGGTCCGCGTCGCGCGCGACGGCGGCGGATCTCTATTTCATCCTGGGCGCGGACAGCATGGCGCAGCTCGCATCGTGGCGGGAGCCGGAGGAGATCCTGCGCCTGTGTACGCTGGTGGTGTTCCCGCGCGACGACCGTGCGGTGCGTCTGCCGGTGCCGGGGCCCGCGTCGCTGGTGGTCTTCGAAGCGCCGCGCGTGGACGTGTCGTCTACGGAGATTCGCGCGGCGTTCACGGCGGGTGCCCCGGTCGCGGGCGCGGTGCCGGACGCCGTGGCGGCCTACATCGGACGCAATGGTCTCTACCGCCGTTCCTGACGGCGCAGCCGGGAGAACCGTGGCTCTCTTCCTCGTGGACGGACACGCGCTCGCGTACCGGTCCTACTTCGCCTTCGCGGGGGCGCCGCTGCGCAGCTCGAAGGGGGAGGAAACCGGCGCGGTGTACGGCTTCCTCAACACGCTGCTCTCTCTGATCGGAAGGTATTCCCCCGAGTACATCGCGGTGGCGTTCGACAGCGCGGAGCGCACCTTCCGCCACGAACAGTTCGAGGAGTACAAGGCCCACCGCCCCGCCATGCCGGAAAGCCTGGTGGCGCAGCTTCCCCTCATGTTCGACGTGCTCGACGCCATGGGGCTGGTGCGCCTGTTCGCGCCGGGCTTCGAGGCCGACGATATCATCGCGACCCTCGCGCGCCGCTGGCGCAATGACGTCGCGGTGAAGATCGTCTCCGGCGACAAGGATCTTCTGCAGCTCATCGACGACCGTATCCACGTGATCCGTCCCGGCAAGGGGGCGGTGCTCGAGAACGAGCTCGACGCGGACGGGCTGGCCCGACTGACGGGCCTGCTTCCCGGCCAGTTCGTGGACTACCTGGCGCTGGTCGGCGACGCGACGGACAACGTGCCGGGCGTGCGCGGCATCGGCGAGAAGACCGCCCTCGAGCTGCTCACGCGCTTCGGTTCGCTGGACGCGATCTACCGGGATCTCGAATCGATCGAGAAGCCGTCCGTCCGCCGCCGCCTCGCGCAGGGACGCGACGCCGCGCTCGCCTCGCGCGCACTGGTGCGCCTGCGCGACGACGTGCCGCTCGCGATCGGCCTCGAGGATCTCGCGCGCGGTGAGCACCGAACGCCCGCGCTCGAAAGCATCATCGACCGCCTCGAGTTCAAGCGCATGCGCGACCAGTTGTTCGGCGGCGCGGCGGCGCGCGCCCCGGCACCGCCGGAGGCAGTCAACCCGGCACCGGCCGCACTCCGGGTCCGCTACACCTGCGTCGATTCGCCGGCGGCGCTGGAGACTCTGGCGGGCGACCTCGCCCGCCGCGACGAAATCGTGGTCGACGTGGAGACGTCGAGCATCGACCCGATGCGCGCGATTCTCGCCGGCATCGCCATCGGCACCGCGCCCGGCGAAGCCTGCTACATACCGGTCACGAGCGACCTGGACGAGCCGGGCACGCTGGGGCTCCTGCCCCCGTCCCGCGCCCCCGGTCTCGCGCCTGCGGACGTGCGGCGCCTGCTGGGGCCGGTGCTCGCCGCGCCGCGGCCGGGAAAGATCGGCCAGAACATCAAGTACGACGCCATCGCGCTCGCCCGCGCGGGGCTCCCGCTGGGCGGGATCGTCTTCGACACGATGGTCGCCTCGTACTGCCTGGACGCGTCGCGGCGCAGCCACGGCCTCGACGCGCTGGCGAAGGATCTCCTCGGCCACGACATGATTCCGTTCGAGGCGCTCTTCGACCGTCGCGCGCGCGAGAAGGACATCCGGCGCGTGCCGCTGGAGCGCGTGCTGGAATACGCGTGCGAGGACGCGGACTACACGCTGCGGCTCAAGGAGATGTTCGCGCCGCTGATCGAGGTGTCGGAGGTGCACTCGCTCTTTCACGACGTCGAGATGCCGCTCTCGGAGCTCCTCACGCGCATGGAGATGACGGGGGTGCGCGTCGACGTCGACTTCCTCGGCGAGCTCGCGCGGCGCTACGGCGCGCGCATCGCCGAGCTGGAGGAGGCCGTCTTCGCGAGCGTCGGCGAGCGCTTCAACATCGGGTCGACGCAGAAGCTGCGCGAGATCCTCTTCGACCGCCTGAAGCTGCGGCCCGCGCGCCGCACCAAGACGGGTTACTCCACCGACGCCGACGTGCTCGAGGGGCTGGCCGGCCAGCACGCGGTGGTGGAACTGCTCCTCGAATGGCGCCAGCTCATCAAGCTCAAGGGGACCTACGTGGACGCGCTGCCGCGCCTGGTGCACCCCGGGACGGGGCGGGTGCACACGTCGTACAATCAGGCGGTGGCGAGCACGGGGCGCCTGTCGAGCTCCGACCCCAACCTGCAGAACATTCCCATCCGCACGGCGGAGGGAAGGGAGATCCGGCGCGCGTTCGTCGCGCGCGCCCCCGGGTGGGCGCTGCTCGACGCGGACTACTCGCAGATCGAGCTTCGCATTCTGGCGCACCTCTCGGGCGACGCGGCGCTGCAGGAGGCGTTCCGCGAGGGGAGGGACGTGCATCGCGCCACCGCGGCGCGCGTCATGAATGTGGAGCCGGAGCAGGTGACGGACGAGATGCGCAACCGCGCCAAGGTGGTCAACTTCGGCATCGTGTACGGGATGGGCGCGCGTGGGCTCGCGCAGTCCCTCGGCATCGATACGGCGGAGGCGCGCCGGTTCATCGACGACTACTTTTCGTCGTACCCGGGGGTCAAGCGCTTCATCGACGACACCGTCGACACGGCCCGGCGCGACCGGGCCGTGTCAACGCTGCTCGGACGCATGCGGCGGCTCCCGGACATCGACAGCAGCAACCCGGGCGCGCGCGCGTTCAGCGAGCGCGTGGCGGTGAACACGCCCGTGCAGGGCACCGCGGCGGACATCATCAAGCTCGCGATGCTCTCCGTGGACCGCGAGCTGCGCGCACGCGGACTCGCGTCGGAGCTGATCCTGCAGGTGCACGACGAGCTGCTGCTGGACGTTCCCGCCGCGGAGCTGGCCGAGGTGCGCGAACTGGTGCGCGAGTGCATGGAATCGGCCATGGACCTCGACGTCCCGCTGCGCGTCGACATGGGGACGGGCGACAACTGGCTCGAGGCGCACTGATGGAGGAACGCGCGTCATGATCGTGCTCGGTATTGCGGGCGGGTCGGGGACCGGCAAGTCCACCGTCGCGCGACACGTCGCGGAGCGCTTTCGCGGCGTACACGTCGACGCGGACCGGGTGGCGCACGCCGTGCTGGACGAAGATGCCGCTGTCATCGCGCGTCTGCGCGAGTCCTTCGGCGACGACATATTGAACGCCGACGGCGGCGTGAACCGGCTGCGCCTGGGCCGCCGGGTGTTCGCCGACGCCGGGCAGCTCGCTCGGCTCAATGCCATCGTGCACCCCGCGGTGGCCGCGCGTTGCGGCGGCGCGGTGACGGCGGCGCGGGCGTCCGGCGCGCGGGTGGCGGTGGTGGATGCCGCACTGCTCCTCGAGGTGCCGATGCCGTTCGCGTTCGACCTGCTCCTCGCCCTGACGGCCGACACCGCGACCCGCCTGG
>DASTOO010000465.1:0-7126 GCA_035762505.1 Candidatus Krumholzibacteriia bacterium | reverse complement strand
GGCGTTCCATCCGGCCCCGCCCCGGCGCGCGCCGATCACCACGCGCGCCCCGCTGTCGCGGAGGTTCAGCGCGTGGGCGTGCCCCTGGTTCCCGAAGCCGAGCACGGCGATGGTCGCGTCGCGGAGGACGTTTCGCGAGAGATCGGCCGCGGTGTAAACCTTCATCCTGCAAGGGCCTCCCGACCCGAACGGCGGGCAAGTTTACACCAAGTCCAGGCGGGTTGGGCGGGCAATGTGCCCGCCGCGCCGGCGGGCTGCGATAATCGGATTGACAAGTCTTTTTTTGCCGCTAGACTCCTTCTATACTGAAAGGATGGAAGTCATGCCGAGCTCTCATTGGATCCCCTGCGTTGTCGCGCTGTTCCTTGGCCTCGCCGTCACGGCGTGCGACGACTCCAGCATGTCCCCGGATGATGCGGCGACTCTCTCCGGCACCGTCGTGTACAGCCAGACTGGCGATCCCGCGGCCGGCGTCGACGTCGATCTCCAGCGCTGCGAGCAGCGGATGGGAACGATGATGGACGAGGAGTGGCACCCCTGCGACGCCACGCAGACAGCAGTCGACGGCCGGTTCCACTTCGAGTACATGCACCAGTCCATGCACCGCTACCGCGTCACGGTTCGCGGCACGACGGATCCGCAAGGTGTATGTTACCTCGACGACGCCAGCGGGCAGCCCATCGTCCTGCGTGTCCCCTGATTGACACCCCCGGTCGCTTCGGGTGGATACGCACGCGGCACGCTACACCTCACGAATAGTGCCAGACTAACAGTGCGATTGCGATCGCGAGGCAAGGCAAGAACATCCACCCCAATCCGGTTGCACGCTTCCTGGCGATCGCAATCGAACGTTCTGTCACGACGAGCATCAAGACCGCTATCAGTGCACAGGCCGCAGCCACACCTTCCGCAACCTCTGCGTACGCGTCCCCCTGCGTCACGATGACAACCAGCGTCATGCCCGCAGCAAACACGAGGGCAAAACTCGGGTTGAACCATAAGATCCACTTGCCGCTCCACCCACACGGTCTGCCGAGAAAGTCAAACTGACGAGGGACCCTGCCCTGGACGGATCGCCACCGCAAGGCAACGAGGGCGTATGTCACCGTGATCGCCCCCAGTGTCAGCAACCCGAAAACCAACGCCATGTCGCCAATCTTCAGCATTTGCCCTGGGCTACGGGCTCGGCCCGGTTTTCCGCAATGACCCGGTAGAACTTAGAGTGCTTATTGACGGCGACCATCAGTCCCATTACGATGGTGTCCCGGACGACGACGGGTTTGTCCTTAAGTACGCGACTTGCCTGATGTGCGAGGGCAATTGAGGATAGACTTACCTCGTAACCGCTTCAAATACAAGTCTGTTCAGGGTCGGCGGAGTAGCTCAGTTGGTTAGAGCAGCGGAATCATAATCCGCGTGTCCGGGGTTCGAATCCCTGCTCCGCCACCATTCTCCTTCCTTTGCGGATTGAACGCCCCGCGTGCGCTATGCTTGATCTCATGACCTCCCACCCCGTCGACTGCGCGGTTCGCGACGCGCCCTGGTTCCGCTCCGGCGGGCGCGTACTGGTGGCGGTGTCCGGTGGTCCTGACTCGATGGCGCTCCTCCACGGCGCGGCGGCCCTCGTGCCGTCGGGCGTGCGCGTCGTCGCGGCGCACTTCGATCATCGCATTCGCGAGGACAGCGCGCGCGATCTCGAGACGGTGCGCGCCCTCGCGGAGGCACGCGGTATCCACGTGATCGCGGGCGCGGGCGACGTTCCCGCGCGCGCGCGCACCGCGCGGGTTTCGATGGAGACCGCCGCGCGCGACGCGCGCTACCAGTTTCTGCGCGCGGCGGCGGCAGAGGCGGACGCGGCGTTCATCGCCACCGCCCATACACGATCGGACCACGTCGAGACCGTGCTGATGCGCATCCTGCGCGGCGCGGGCGAGCGCGGGCTCGCCGGCATCGCCCGCGAACGGGACGGCGTCGTGCGTCCGCTGCTGGACGTGACGCGGGCGGACACGCTGGACTACTGCCGGCGGCACGGGATTGCGTTCGTCGAGGATCCATCCAACTGTGATCGACGGTTTACGCGCAACGCCGTCCGCCACGACGTGCTGCCCGCGCTGCGGCGTGTGTACCCGGGCATCGATGACGCGCTCGTGCGCATGTCGCAGCGCGCCGAAGAAACGCTGAACGCGGCACGGAGGGTGACGGACGGGCGTCTCTCTGGACTTCGTCGGGAGAACGATACATGGGTGCTCCCCGTTGATGCGTTGGCGGGATTGGATGATAGCGAAGCGGCAATCCTCCTCGGCGACGTGATGGAACGCGTCGGGTGCCTGGAGGACGTGACCGCCGTTCAGTACGGGCACTTGCGCGCGCTCGCACGCGTTGAACGCGTGGGCGCGTCCGCGCATCTGCCCGGCGCCGCAATCCGCCGCGACCACGACGCCCTCGTGTGGCGCGTGCGCGGTGTGGAATCGCGTGAGGAACCGCGTGCCGTGCGGCTGGGGGTTCCGGGCGAAATCGAATTGAATGGATGGATTGTAAGTGCGGCCTCCCACGCGGAGGTTGTTCCGCGCAGGACCCGCGCGGCCGCGGAATACGTGGCACTCGTGCCTGCGACGATCGACCCTTCGTCCCTGGTCGTGCGCTCTCCGCGGCCCGGCGATCGCATTCAACCCTTCGGGATGAAGGGCACCAGGAAACTCAGCGACGTATTCATCGACCAGAAGGTGCCACACCGTGAACGTGCGCGTGTGATCGTGGTGGAGGCCGGCGGAGAGATCGTGTGGGTCCCCGGTGTCGTCGCCGCGGAATCGACCCGTGTGCGTGACGGTGACGCGCCCGTGCTTCGACTCACGGCCTCACGGGAGGTCGCATGAACCACCCCCATCACCCCTCGCCCGGGCCCGTCCTCCTCTCCGCCGATGAGATCGCGGACATCGTGGCCCGCCTGGGTCGGGATATCTCGGCCGACTACCGGGACCGTCACCCGGTCCTGATCAGCCTCCTCAAGGGCGGGGTTGTCTTTCTCGCGGACCTGATTCGCCACCTCACGATTCCCCATCACATCGAATTTCTCCGGGTGTCGTCCTATAATGGGGGCATGAAGTCGAGCGGAGTGGTACGGATCGTGGCCGATCTGGACATCGACATAGCGGGCCGGGACGTTGTCATTATTGAAGATGTGATAGACACCGGCACAACTCTGGCATATATTGTGGATATGTTGAGGTTACGGGATCCCGGGAGCCTCGAAATCTGCGCGCTCCTGCGCAAGCGACTGCCCCGGCCGGCCGGGATGCCCATCCGATATCTCGGCCGTGAAATCCCCGACACCTTCGTCGTCGGATACGGGCTGGACTACGACGAAAATTATCGTAACTTACCCTTTGTGGCCGGGTTCGACAGACCCACCGGCCCATGAACCTCGGGTCGTAACGCATGTCGGATCAAAGAGACTCGGATAAGCGGCCCGGCGGCCGAGCACCGCTGACACCGCGTCCCCCCGTGGGACGGCCCTCGCGGCCGTTCAAGGCCATGGTGTTCTGGGTCGTGCTCGTCATCGTCCTTCTGGTCGCGTTCCAGATGTTCGAGATGGGCAAGACGCCCCAGTACCGCATCACCTATTCCGAGTTCCTCGCCCAGGTCGACGCGGGCAACATCAAGAAGATCACGTTCAAGGGCTTCGAGGTCCGCGGCACGCTTTCGACGCCGACGCTGGTCGCCGTCCCCAACGCCACCGATCGCGAGCGCACGCGCGAAGTCAAGGTGGAGCAGTTCTCGCTCGCGCTTCCGGTGGAGGACAAGGACCTCCCGCAGCGCATCCTGGACAAGAATCCCAACGCCATCGTCGAGGGGCAGATCCCGGGCGGCAGCACGTGGGTCAAGGTGCTCACGTCGGGGCTTCCGCTGTTGCTCATCATCGGGCTCTGGCTGCTCATCATGCGCCAGATGCAGGCGGGCGGTAACCGCGCGTTCAGCTTCGGCAAGAGCCGCGCGCGCATGTTCGGCGGCGACCGGCCGCGCGTCACGTTCAACGACGTCGCCGGCTGCGACGAGGCCAAGGAAGAGCTGCAGGAGATCATCGAGTTCCTGCGCGATCCCAAGAAGTTCCAGAAGCTCGGCGGACGCATCCCGAAGGGCGCGCTCCTGCTGGGCCAGCCGGGCACCGGCAAGACGCTCCTCGCGCGCGCCGTCGCCGGCGAGGCGAACGTGCCGTTCTTCTCGATGAGCGGCTCGGACTTCGTGGAGATGTTCGTCGGCGTGGGCGCGTCGCGCGTGCGCGACCTCTTCGAGACGGGCAAGAAGCACGCGCCGTGCATCCTCTTCATCGACGAGATCGACGCGGTCGGCCGTCATCGCGGCGCCGGACTCGGCGGCGGCCACGACGAGCGCGAGCAGACGCTGAACCAGCTCCTGGTCGAGATGGACGGTTTCGAGTCCAACGAGGGCGTCATCCTCGTCGCGGCCACCAACCGCGCGGACGTGCTGGACCCCGCGCTCATGCGGCCGGGACGCTTCGATCGCCGCATCGTGGTGGATCTCCCCGACGTGCGGGGGCGCGAGGGCATCCTCAAGGTTCATTCGCGCAAGACGCCGCTCGCCGAGGACGTCGACCTGGCCGTGTTGGCGCGGGCGACTCCCGGCATGAGCGGTGCGGACCTCGCCAACGTGATCAACGAGGCGGCGCTGCTCGCCGCGCGCAAGGGCATGACCAAGGTCACGATGGACGTCCTCGAGGACGCCAAGGACAAGATCTACCTCGGACCCGAGCGCAGGAGCCGGGTCGTCAAGGAGGAGACCAAGCGGCTCACCGCGTACCACGAGGCCGGCCACGCGGTGGTAGGCGCCGCGCTCAAGTATTCCGACCCGGTGCACAAGGTGACCATCATCCCGCGCGGCGCGGCCGGCGGTCCCACCTTCTTCCTGCCCGAGGACGACCGCTCCGAGTACTCCAAGGCGTGGTGCCTCGACACCATTACGCAGGCACTCGGCGGCCGCGTGGCGGAAGAGCTCATCCTGAAACGCATGGGCAGCGGTGCGCAGGCGGACATCCAGATGGTCTCGAAGCTCGCGCGCCGCATGGTGATGCAGTGGGGCATGAGCGAAAAGCTGGGTCCGATCGCCTTCGGCGATCGCGACGAGCAAGTGTTCCTCGGGCGCGACATCGTCCAGAATCACCACTACAGCGAGAAAACCGCGCGCGACATCGACGACGAGGTCAAGCGCATCGTCGACGAGCAGTACGATCGCGCCAGGGTGATCCTGGAAGAGCGGATCGATATTCTCCACCGCATGGCGAATGCGCTGCTCGAGCGCGAGATCCTGGACTCGGAGCAGATCAAAGTCATCCTGCACGGCGGGACGCTGGCGCCGCTGGAAGCCGACCGCGCGCTCGCCGGCGCGGCCGACGAGAAGCCGGCGATGCGGGCCACCGAGCCGGATCGCAAGAAGCAGATGCCGGGGCTTCCGCCTATCGCGGAGCCCGGGACGACGACGTAGCCTTCCCGTTATGAACGGCGCCCGCGGGCGCCGTTCCCGTTTGAGCCGATGAGCACGACCCACCCCCGGTCAATCCGTTGCGGCGAGCGCACGCTCGCGTTCGGCCGCGTCCCGCTCATCATGGGCATTCTCAACGTCACCCCGGACTCGTTTTCGGACGGCGGGCGCTTCGTGGACGGGCGCGCCGCCATTGCGCACGCGCACGCGATGGTCGCGGCCGGCGCCGATGTGATCGACGTGGGCGGCGAGTCGACCCGCCCGGGCTCGAGCGCCGTCTCCGCCCGGGAGGAAGGCGACCGGGTGCTCCCGGTGATCACGGCCCTCGTGCGCGGCGGCGACGGCCGTCCTCCGCTCCCGGTTCCCGTCTCCATTGACACGCGCAAGCCCGCCGTCGCGCAGGCCGCCCTGGACGCCGGCGCCACCATGCTGAACGATGTCAACGCGACGCGTGACTCCGGAATGGTGGACGTTCTGCGCGGCCACGCCGCGGTTCCGGTCGTCCTCATGCACATGCTGGGCGAGCCGAAGACCATGCAGGAGGAGCCGCGCTACAACGACGCGCCCCAGGAGATCGCGGACTATCTGGCGTTGCGCGCCGCCGCCCTCGAGACCGCCGGCATCGACGCGTCGCGCATCGTGCTCGACCCCGGGATCGGCTTCGGCAAGCGACTCTTCGACAATCTCGAAATCCTGAAAAGGATTGACGCCCTGCGCTCGCTGGGCTATCCCGTGCTCGTGGGCGCTTCGCGGAAATCGTTCCTCGGCACGCTGCTCGGCGGCGCGGGCGCTGAGGCGCGCCTGGCGGGCAGCCTCGCCGTGGCGGCGCTGTGCTGCCAGCGCGGCGTCGAGATGGTGCGCGTCCACGACGTGGCCGAGACGGCGGGACTGTTCCGCGTGCTCGAAGCGATCGATCACCCCGACGAGCATCGGCCGGCAAGCTAGGCCATGCACGGCGTCCCGCGCGAACTGATCATCGACGTGATCGACGTCCTGATCGTCACGTTCCTCCTCTACAAACTCTTCTCCCTGATGCGCGGCACCCGCGCCGTGCACATGTTCTTCGGACTCATCATCCTGTTCGTGCTGTCCGTGATCGCGCAGTGGATGAATCTCCTCGCGGTGAACTGGCTCATTTCGAGCCTGCGCACGGTGTGGGTGATCGCGTTCGTCATCATCTTCCAGCCCGAGCTGCGGCGCGCCCTCTCCATGCTGGGCCAGAACCGCTGGTTCTCCCGCTTCGTCCGCATGCGCGAGAGCGGCGTCATCCCCGAGGTGTGCAAGGCGGTGCAGGAGCTGGCGGAGAAGAGGGTGGGGGCGCTCGTGGTGCTCGAAAAGGACATGGGGCTGAAGAACTACGTGGAGACGGGCACCACGTTGGATGCGCGCGTGACGGCGGAGCTGATCGAGACCATCTTCACGCGCCCAAGTCCGCTCCACGACGGCGCCGTCATCATCCAGAGCGACCGACTGGTCGCGGCGGGCTGCATCCTGCCGTTGTCGCAGGACGAACGCCTCGCGCCTGCGCTGGGCACGCGGCACCGCGCGGCGCTGGGGCTCTCCGAAGAGACGGACGCGGTGGTGGTTATCGTGTCCGAGGAAACGGGTGGGATCGCGTACGCCGAAGGCGGCA
>DASTOO010000464.1:0-3097 GCA_035762505.1 Candidatus Krumholzibacteriia bacterium | reverse complement strand
TGTTCTCACTGAATCTCCTTAATAGGTCTTCGTCCTGGGCGGTGATTCACAGCCGATAACTTGCATGACGACTACTGCCGCGCTGGCTAACGTCGCCAAAGCCCGATTCGACATCATCCGTCTCCTTGCACAACTTACCATGACTCGGGGAACTCCGGTCCGTTGTCGCACCGGATCGCTCGGCGATACCCCGCCAACTTGCCACGGCCTCCAGGGTGCGCACGAGCCGCCCCGTCCAGCCCCCAGATCACGTTCGGCTTGGGCCTCGACCGTGGTCGGCTGGCGCTCCCGTGTCGGAATGCGCCGTTTCGTCCGCCGCGGCAGATTCAGCCGCATCGGTGCCACGGCGGTAATACATGCGCTACTTCGCCGCTTTCTTCCCGTTTCTTTTCTCTTCCGCCCCGCCGGGAGGAGGCCCGGGAGCGTCCGGATCGAGAGGGTAGAACGCGATGGTAAGGCGATAACGTTTTTCACCGCTCTTCTTCGTTGACTCGTGCGTCTCGTCGAGGGACTTGATGAGTCTCATGAGGCGCGCCCGAAGCTGCCGTGCGTGCTTGTCGTCGGTGCGGACCTCGAGGTAAGACAGCACCCCCTGCTCCTCGATCCCCTCGCTGCCGCGATTCTGGGCGACGAGGTCGCGTAACTCCCCGGCGGTACGGTCGAACACCGTCGCGATCATCGCTTGCAGGGCGTCTCCCTCAGCTTCCGCGCCGGCGTCGGCCGCCGAGAAGATGCGCGAGTCGGCGTTGAACTGACGGGCGACCGAGATGTAGTACTTTTCCGTTGTGCCGCGGTTCGGGCGGGTGCGCGCGAGGCGGATCAGCCCGACCCGCTCGAGCGCCTCCACGTGGTGATAGAGCTTGGTCGGCTTCTCGCCAAGGAGTTGTGCCACCTGCTTGGTGGTCCGCTCGGCCTTGCACAGCTCCTCGAGAATGCGGATCCGCAGAGGGTCGGCCAGCACCTTTACTTGATGGACATCGGTCAGCGTGAGCGAGGCCGCTTGCCGCATGTCTGCCCTTGTCTTCCGCTTCCTGGTCGGTGTCTTTTTTCGTCTCACCCTGGTTTTACCTCTTTGTTTTTCCGTCGCTTATGGGGCGCTGCCCAAGTCTATCACATGGATGGGTTTAGTTTATTATAAGCTTTTTGTTGAATAATCGGAAACTGCGGGATAAACTTCCGGGCGTAACCTTCGCTGGAGGAACTGCGGATGAGTACCAATATCGATCGAAACGAGCGCATGACCCCGTTTCTGATTCTGTGGACCGGGCAGGCTCTCTCGCTCCTCGGAAGCACGGCCGTGCAGTTCGCGCTGATCTGGTGGCTGACGCAACAAACCGGATCGGCCACGGTCCTAGCGATGGCGGCGCTGCTCGGCCTGCTGCCGACCGTCGCCCTGGGCCCGGTGATCGGCGTTCTGGTGGACCGGTGGGATCGGAAGCGCGTCATGCTGGCCTCGGATGCAATGGTCGCCCTGGCGTCGCTGGTACTGGCCTGCCTCTACTTCGCAGACACTGCGACCACCGGCATCGTCTTCGTGATTCTGTTTCTCCGCGGGCTGGGCGCCGCCTTCTACTCCCCCGCGATGCTCGCCTCGACCTCGTTGATGGTCTCGGGGGAGCACCTCACGCGGATCCAGGGGCTCAATCAAATGTTGCAGGGAGGGATCACCATCGTCTCCGCTCCGCTCGGAGCGCTCCTGCTGGCGGCGCTTCCGATGTCCGGGGTGATGCTGGTCGACGTCGTGACGGCCCTATTCGCCATCGTCCCTCTCGTCTTCATCCACGTGCCGCGTCCGCGGCGCGCCGGCGAAGCGGCGCTCAAGGTCGCGAGCTCGATCTGGAGCGAGATGATCGCGGGCGTGCGCTACCTCGCGGAACGGAAGGGGCATGTGAGCCTCGTCGTCATGGCCGCTCTGATCAACGCGTGCCTGGTGCCGGCTTTCTCCCTCCTTCCGCTCCTCGTCTCCGGCGAGTTGCGTGGGGATGCACTCCAACTGGCGTGGGTCACCACCGCGTTCGGCGTCGGGACCATCGCCGGCGGGATCCTCCTGGGGCTCTGGCGAGGAACCTGCAGCCGGATCCTGATCGTTCTGCCGGCGCTTGTCGGCCTTGGGGTCGGCGTTATCGCGGTCGGGATCGCACCTGCATACGTTCCCGCGCTCGCCGCCATGCTGCTGATCGGGTTGATCGTCCCCTTCGTTAATGGACCGATCCAGGCCATTCTTCAGGCGACTATCGCCGCCGAGTACCAGGGTCGAGTCTTCACCCTGGTGGGAAGCCTCGCCGGGGTGACGGCGCCGCTCGGACTGATTCTTGCGGCTCCCGTCGCCGAGATGGCTGGCGTGCGGGCGTGGTACGTGGCGGGCGGGCTGGTCTGTGTCGCCATGGGAGCAGCGGGCTACCTCGTGCCGTCACTGCTGCGAATCGAGACTCCGCCAGGCGACAGCGCCGCACACGATGTCGTCGACGAGCGCGCAACCGCGGGCGAGAACTCTATTTCAACAGGGTCATCCGACGCGTGATGGTGGTGGCGCCGGCGGTCAGGCGGTAGAAGTACACGCCCGACGAGACCTCGCGGCCGGCGTCGTCGCGGCCGTCCCACGTTGCCGTGGCCGGTCCCGCCGTCGGGCGTTGGCGCACCAGGCGGCGCACGAGGCGCCCGCGCGCGTCGAAGATATCGAGGCTCACCCGCACCGCCTCCGGCGAGCGCACGACGTACACGATCCGCGTCGAGGGGTTGAACGGATTCGGAGCGTTCTGCTCGAGCAGAACGCCTGCGGCCGGCGCGTCGTGGATGCCGGTCGCGATGGCGTGCTCGTACGCGCCGGCGTCGGGCAGCGGCCCCTGCGGGCGGCTGGTGCCGTCGATGTCGTCAACGGGGGCAGTCGCGCTCCGGTACGCGACGGCGGCGACGTTGAGCGCGAGACTATTCGGCAGCAGGTGATAGTCCCCCGAGCCCGGCGCGACGAACAAACCAACAACAGAGACGAGTTTCAGGTTCGAGACGGGGTCGATATAGTTCCCGCTCCCCTCGTCGACGATCGTCTTCGACAGGCTCGACGCGACCACCAGGTTGTTGAAGATGGTGTTGCGCGTCG
>DASTOO010000463.1:0-3230 GCA_035762505.1 Candidatus Krumholzibacteriia bacterium | reverse complement strand
AAATCCGCGCGGGTTGAGGAAGAACGTCTCCTTCGTCTCGTGGCGGTACAGGATCATCGGGTTGTGACCCGCGCTGGCATAGCTGATCACCCGGTTCTTGGAATCCAGGATGACGTAGAACATGGTGACGAACATGCCCTTCTTCATGTCGTCCGTCACGAAGGCATTCATCTTGGACATGACGTCGGACGCGTTACGATTGCCGCGCGCCTCCATGCGCAGCGCCGTGCGGATCATGGTCATGACCAGAGAGCCGGGCACACCCTTGCCGGACACGTCCGCCACCACCACACCGATGGTGTCGTCGTCGACCTGCACGAAATCGTAGTAGTCGCCGCCCACTTCCGCCGCCGCCTGGTAGAGCGGGGCGATGTCGTAGCCGCTGATCTCGGGGCGGTGGCGCGGCAGCAGCGACTGCTGGATCTGCTTGGCCACCTCGATCTCCTTCTGCATCTTCTCCTGCTCGAGGATCGAGGTCTGTGCCTTCTTGAACTTCTCGGTGATCTCGTTGAACACACCCGCGATGGCGCCGATCTCGGCGGGGCCGCGCACGTCGAGCTTGCCCTCGAGGTTGCCGTCTCCGATGGCGCGAACACCGTCGGTCAGGATCTGAATGGGCCGCACGAACACCTGCACCAGCCCCAGGATCAGGAGGACGCCCACGCCGAAGATCGCGAGCATCAGGAGGGTGGTCTGGAAGCGCGTGTCGTCGATCGCGGCAGCCACACCGTCTTCGAACACGCCGAGGTGGAGCACCCCCACGTCGAACGCCGCGCCGCCGGGGTTCTGCACCGACACCCGGACGGCGATGTCCCGCACGTCGCGGCCGTCCAGTTCGTGCTCCGTCCATACCACCCTGCCGTCGTCCAGCAGGAGCCGCGCGTCCGGGGCCCGGTAGCGCTGGAAGATCTCCTCGATCCGCGCCGAGGCGCGGATCATCCCGGTGGCGTCGACCACGCGCGCGTACGCGATCTCGGCGTTCGTCGCCGCCATCTTGGCCAGTTCCGACGTCAGGTTGGTCTGTTCCAGGGAGTACTCGTTGGGGTCCAGCAGCGCCGACACGCTGCGGCGCGCGACACTCTCCGCGAGGCGGCTCTTCTCCATCCACTGCGACGCGTGCTGCGACGCGATGTCCTGGGTCTGGCGAACGAACACGAAGACCCACAGCACGGCCACGAGCGCCAGTAGTCCGCCGCTGGCGCGAAGCATGAACTTGTAGCGGAGCGTCCCGCGCAGCGGGACGTGGCCCGGCAGCACCGAGGCGGAAAGCGTCGCCTGGCTGCGCTTGGTCAGGACGAGCTCGTTGCCGACGTCGGTGGCGTGGTATTCGACCCCGTCCATCAGCCGGTTGATGAGGAAGACGCCGAAGCCGCCCTTGCGCCCCGTCTCCACGTACTGGTCGAGATCCGGGTCCTTGACGCCCGAGAAGTCGAAGTGCTTGCCGCGGTCCTGCAGCCGGAACTTCACCCGGCCCGAGTCGATCTCGGCGATGACCGTGATGCTGCCCGGCTGGGAGTAGCCGTCATAGGCGTGCTTGATGATGTTCGTGCACGCCTCGTCGACCGCAAGTTTGGTGTTGGAGACTTCGCGCGGGCTGAAGCCCGCGTTCTCGCACACCTCGACCACGAAGTCGCGCACCCGCCCGAGCTGGGTGTCCTCGGCGACGACGGTGAGGTCGCGGGTGACCTTCTTCTCGACTGCAACGGAAGGCCGGGGCACGGCTACTTCCGTTCCTGGACTTTGCGCAGGCGCTCCCGCGCCTCGTCGATGCTGCGCTGCACGCTCTCGTTGGCCGGGTCGATCTCGAGGATCTGTTCCCACGCCGCGATCGCCTGCGCGTACTCGTCCTTCGAGAAGTGCTGCATGCCGGCGAGGTACAGCTCGCGCACGCGAGCCTTCTCCTGATCGGTGAGCGGCGTCACGCGGCGCCTGGTCAGCGACTGCAGTTTCTTCGCGTCCGAGTGGTCGGGCTGCAGGGCCAGCAGCTGGTTGAGATTCTCCATCGCGTCGGGGTAGCGCCCGGCGTTGTAGTGCTGCAGCGCGTCGTTGTAGAGCGTCACGATGCGGAGCCGGCGCTGGGTGGTGGCGTAGTCCTGGCTCACGGACTCGATGCGGCCGCGAATGCGCGCGACGGCCGTGCGGGCCTGCGGATTCTCGGCGTCGTACTGCTGCACGTTGTTCCACTCCGCGATCGCCTCGGTGAGGCGGTTCTCGGCTTCCATGGCGTTGGCGCGCGCGATGTGCGCGCGCACCGCGTCGTCGATCTTCGCCTGCGTCTGGGCGAGATAGTCCCGCGCGCCCGCGTGGTCCGGGTCGACCTCGAGGATGGCGAGCCATTCGCCGCGCGCCCCCAGCAGGTCGTTCTCGTTGAACAGGTCCAGTCCGCGCGCGAAGCGCGTGCGCACCACCGCCTGGCTCTCGACGTCGCGCACGGTCGCGGCCTGCTGCTCCAGCACCTGTGCGCGCGCCGCCTCGGCGGCCGCGACGGCCGCCGCGTCGTCCGGCACGTACTCGAGGACGATGCGCCACTCGCTCAGGGCGCCGGCCCAGTCACCCTGCGCCTCCAGCTCGCGGGCGCTCTTCCTGTGCGCCGCCACGCGCGCCTCGAAGGTGCGCCGGATCAGCAGGCGGTCGGCCTCCTCCTGTTGCCGGGCAATTTCTTCCCGCTTTTCGTCCAGCGACCGGCCGAAGCGGGCCGTAAAGGTCACCGCCTGGTTGGAGCCGGCCTCGTCGCGCGAGTAGAACGCATAATCCAGGCCGTAGTCGAACGCCCCCACGCCCAGGCCGAAGGTGACAACGTCGTTGTCGTAGCCGGCGCGCAGCGCGATGAACTTCGAAAAGGCGTATTCCGCCCCCGCATGGAAGCGGGAGTCCGCCACCTCGGGCATGTCGTACTGCAGCATCAGGCGCAGCGCCGAGCCGTTCTCGAAACGCCTGGTCCAGCCCGCCCCCGCGAGAATCGTGCGATAGACCTGGTCGGCCTCCAGGTCGAGCTTGTATTCCGCACCCACCAGGTCCTGCACGTTCACGCCGATCGAGAGCGATTTTGCGGCGTCGGGGATCCAGCGGAAGCCAAGGTCCACGCCGGGGGCCGTGCTGGAGAACGGATCCACGATCTGGCGGTTGATCTTGAAGCTCGCACCCATCGCGAGCGAGCCGAGGAACCAGCCGGAGCGGCGCTCGAACGCGTAGGAGAAGAGCAACTGGCTCTCGGAGTAGCTCCCCTCACC
>DASTOO010000462.1:0-8847 GCA_035762505.1 Candidatus Krumholzibacteriia bacterium | reverse complement strand
GCGGGTGATTGGAGTCGGACCCGCCGGCTGGAACCGCTTCGTGATGGAGCTGCTCGCCGCCGACAGCGGCGGGAGCACGGCTCACTGACCGAGATACCTCACGCGCATGACCCCGACGTGGTGCAGCTCGTGCCCCGCGATGATGTACGCGAGCGCGCGCACCGTGACGTCGCGCCCCGACGCGACGCCGGATCTTCCCCACGCGTCGTCGTCCAGCCCGTCGAGGAACAGCGCGCCGGCCTCGCGCAGGTGCCCCCACTCCGCGAGCAGCGCGGAGAGCGGTCGCGCGGCGGCATTAGACGCGGCCATCACGTCCTCCTGCTCGACGCCGGGGAGTGCGGCGTCGACCTTCCTCGCGAAGTGGAGCGCGCGGGCGAGGAACACCCACTCCATGTCGAGGACGTGCGCGACGACCTCCTTGAGCGACCACTTGCCCGGGGCGTAGCGGTATTCGGCCTGCTCGCCTGTCACGCGCTCGAGGAAAGCGAGGCTCTCCCGCGACTGCGCGCGCAGGATGGAAACTATGTCGCCCTCCGGAACCTGGGCGACGTATCCGCGATAGTATTCGAAGAACTCGGAGGGCTCGGGACGACGGCGCATGATCGACACATCCTTTGCGTAATGGATCGCGGGAGGATAACGAAATCGGCCCGTCGGTTCAACGACGCCGTTTGCGAGCCCGCGCGGCGAGGAAGGCGGCCTCGATCCTCCCGATCATCCGGTCCAGCGTGAACTTCTCCAGCATGACGCGGCGCCCGTTCTCGCCCATGGCGCGCCCGCGGCCGGGGCCACCGAGCACGGTCACGATGGCCGCCGCCAGCCGGTCCGGGTTGTGGACGTCGACGAGAATTCCAGTCTCGTCGTGCTGCACGATCTCGGGGATGCTGCTGACGTTGGTGGCGACGACCGGCTTCGCGGCGGCCATGGCCTCGACCAGCACGTAGCCGAAGCCCTCCACCACCGACGGCAGCACCAGCAGGTCGATCGCCTTCATGACGGCGGGAATGTCCTTGCGGAATCCGGCGTGGACGACGTTCGTCGCCACGCCGAGCTCGCGCGCCTTGGACAGCAGAAAGTCGCTCAGCTTCCCCTCCCCCACGAAGAGGAACCGCGCGTCCGGCAGCTTCTCGACCACGCGCGGGATGCTCCACACCAGATCGGGGATGCCCTTGCGTTCGATGATCTGCCCGACGAACCCCACCACCGGCGCGTCCCCGGCGATGCCGAGTTCACGGCGCAGCGCGACGCCCTCCCCCGCATCCCCCAGGTACGGCGCGGGGTCGATGCCCTTGTAGATCACCTCGATGCGATCGGGGCTCAGCCACGGCGCGTTCATGAGCAGGGACCGCTTGGTGGCGACGGAGTTGGCGAGGATGTGATCGGCGAGGCCGTTGTACGTGAAGCGGTAGCGGAGCTTGTTCTTGAGCGGGTAGTCCACCTCGCGCGACGGCACGACGGCGACGCGCCCCGCCAGGCGTGCGGCGAGGCCGCCGAAGCGCAGCTCCTTGTCCATGTTGGTGGAGACCACGTCGATGCGCCGCGCGCGCAGGAGCCGCGCCATCTTTCCCACGACGACGGGGTCGAAGTCGCTGCGCATCGCGACCGGAATGACGTCGAGCCCTTGCGCCCGCGCGTTCTTCTCGAGAATGGTGCCGGGTCGGCACGCGAGCGCCGTCACGTGCCCGCGGCGCGCGAGGCCGTGCATGACGTCCATCAGCCACGCCTCGGCGCCGCCCCACATCTGAATCGAATTGATGAAGAGAACGCGCAGCGGTTCCGTCATGCGGTTGACCGTCGCCGCGACGGGATTCCCACTACCGGCCTCCGCGCCGTTCGATCACTTCGACCTCCACCGGCGCCGACATGGGAATGACGCGGTGGTCCGCGTCCAGGAAGCCGGCCACGATGAGGTACCTGCCCGCCGCGAGGGGCTGCGCGGCGTTGAAGTAGCGCTCGCGACCGCTCCAATTGCGCACGATCATGCGCAGCTCGCCCGGCGCGAGCACGAGCGTCGAGTCCTGCGGAATGCACTCCCGCGCGGCGCTCAGGGAAAGTCCGTCCTCGCTGGTGATCCCGAAGTCCCAGATGCAGTTCGTGTCGAACCGCTCCTTGTAGTCGTCCTCGCTGTCGTTGAACAGGCTCGCCTCCAGCGTCACGCGATCGCCGGGCACAAATCTCGCGGGGTTGACGCGGACGGAGAACCGGAGCCCGCCGGGTGCGGGCGTCACGCCCGGGATCTCCTCCACATCGGGCATCCGCTCGCCGCGCGGCGCGCAGCCGGCGAGGGCGACGACCAGGCCGAGCGCGGGCGCGCATGCCCGCCAGCGACGCATCATCCGGAAATGCAACATGCCGTTCATCCCGTTTCCGGTGGCAGCGAACATTCGCACCACCCCGGTCGCGATCGTATCACAGAAGAAGGGCCAGCGCGGGCGCCTCGCGGCGCAGTCGTGCCGCGGCGTCCGGGTCGTCCGCCATGAACTCGAAGTCCGCGAAATCAAAACCCGGGCCCACCGTGCAGGTGACGAGCACGTGGCTTCCCGCCGGCCGCGCCGCCTGCCATGATCGTCCCGGGACGACCACGGTCGCAATCCCGCGTCGGCCGGGCGCCCCCAGACGGTGGGTCGTCAGCGCCAGCGACGCACGGTCCAGCACGAGCAACTCGACCGGGTCGCCTTCGAGAAACGTCCACTGCTCGTCGGATCGAACGGCGTGCCAGCGGCTGGTTTCGCCGGCGCGAAGGAGGAAGTAGATCGCGCTCAACGCGGCGCGCGCGCCGCGCCCGTCGCCCGGCGCGACGGCGGCTCCCGAGCGAAAGAATTCGCGGTAGCGCCCGCCCTCCGGATGAGGTTCGAGCGCGAGCGACCGGACGATCTCCTCGGCGCGCGTGACCATCGTGCCCGGGTGCGGCGCTACTTCAGCACGTCGCCGAGGAAGTCCAGCAGCGCGGCCCACGAGCGCCGGTCCGCCGCCGCGTTGTACTCGATCCCGGCGATACCACGCTTGTCGGCGCCGGGGTTGGTGAAGGAGTGTTTCGCGCCGCCGTAGGAAATGAACTGGTAGTCGGCCCCCGAGGCCGCCAGGTTCTTCTGGAATTGCTGCACGACCTCGTCCGGCATGAAGCCGTCGGCCGCCCCGTGGCACACGAGGATGCTCGCCTTCACCGGTCCCGCGGCCGGCTCCGGAAAGAGCCCGCCGTGGAAACTCGCGACGCCGTCGAGATCGACGCCGTCGTAGGCCATGCGCAGCACCACCGACCCGCCCATGCAGTAGCCGATGGCGGCGATCTTGTCGGGATCGACGCGCGCGTTCTTCCTGAACACATCGTACGCCGCCATGAAACGGGCTTTCGCCGTCTCGCGGTTGGCGGCCAGCGCGCCGGCCCACTCGCCCGCCTCCTGCGGGTGCTCCGTGGTCTTGCCGTCGCCGAACATGTCGGCGACGAACGCCACGTAGCCGCTCTGGACGAGCATCTTCGCGCGCTCCCTGGGATAGTCGTTGAGTCCCCACCACTCGTGCACAACGATGACGCCGGGACGCTTGCCGCTCACAGCTTCGTCGTACACCACGAAGCCCTTCAGGGTCGTGTCCCCCTGCGTGTAGTCGACCGGATCCATCTTCACTTCGGCGCGTGCCGTCGAGACGAGGCACGCCGCGGCGATCATCGACAAACAGTACGCTTTCACCGTTGGACCTCCGGATTCTTCGCGTGTTCGTGTGGGGCGCGGACGCCACAGTGTGCCACGATTGGCCGCGGCGTGGAAGCCCCCAACACCGGCACGCCGGTAATCATTGACGCAATGCTGCGCCGTCCGCTACGTTACGGATCGCCCCGTCCCGATCTTTCTGGAGGTGTCATCATGCCTACACGGATTCTATCGGCCCTGCTCGCCGCGGCGATGCTGTCGGCCGCGACGGCGAACACCGCCCATGCCGGGAGCAGTCTCGGCGGCGGCGTACACTATCTTCGCAACCTCGGCGACATCAAGGACAACGGCTACGACGAGAACTCGTTCTCCATCCTCGGGTCGTACCAGCTGTCGGGTCCTTTGCTCGCGTTCGAGGCGGACCTCGAGTACATCTTCGATTACGCCGGGACCGACGAGGCCATGTGGGAGCCGTCCGCGTGGCTGCTGGCCGGCGGGTTCATCTACGGCGGGGTCGGCATCGGCATCGGCTACATCGACGGCGACTGGCAGGACGAGCCCTTCTACGCGCTGCGCGGCGGCGTCGCACTGCCCCTCGGCAGCCTCGGCCTCGACCTGTTCGCGACCTACCGTTTCCAGAACGACGAGGCATTCGAGGATCTGACCGGCGATGACCTCGACAGCGTCACCTTCGGTGCCGTGCTGCGCATGGATCTGTAGACGTTACCCGCGCGCAATCAGGCGAACACCGTCGACCAGGCGGTCGATCTCTTCCGTGGTCGTGTAGCACGCGCACCCGGCGCGCACGAGTCCGTCCCGCACGCCGAGGCGTTCCACCACGGTCGGCGCGTAGAAATGTCCGTGCGACGCGAACACGGCGCGCCGCACCAGTCGCGCGGTTACGTCGGCGGACGCAACCCCGCGCACGGTGAAAGCGACGGTCGGCGTGCGCGGCGCGCCCGGACGCGGCCCGTACAGGGTGACGCCGGGGATGGCGGCGAGCCCTTCCCACGCCCGCGCGACGAGTTCGCTTCCGCGCACGTGCAACACCTCGAATACCGCGGCCAGCCGCTCGCGCCGCGTCGAACCCGCGGCCAGTGAAGCCAGGAAATCGACCGCGGCGGCGGCCCCCGCGATTCCCTCGAAATTCCCCGTGCCGGTTTCCATCCGCTCCGGCGCGTTGCCGGGCGCGGGAGCGAGCCGGGGAACATCGAGCGAGGCCAGCAGGTCGCGTCGGCCGAACATCACGCCAGCGTGCGGTCCGTAGAACTTGTACGCGGAGCACGCGAGGAAATCGCAGCCCAGGGCGGCCACGTCGGGCAGCGCGTGCGGCGCGTAGTGAACCGCGTCCACGAAGGTCAGCGCCCCCGCCGCGCGCGCCAGGGCCGACACGCGCGCCACATCGCTGACCGTCCCCAGCGCGTTCGACGCCGCCCCCACCGCGACGAGCCGCGTGCGCGGGCCGATCGCGCGGGCGAGATCCTCCCCGTCCAGCGTCCCGGAGTCCGGACTCATGCGCGCGGTGCGCAGCGTGAGGCCGCGCTCCCGCTCGAGCCGGCGCCACGGGGCGACGTTGGCGTGGTGGTCCAGTTCGGTGACGACGATCTCATCGCCCGGTTTCCATTGCATGGCGAGCGCGCGCGCGACATGAAACGTCAGCGTCGTCATGTTGGCCCCGAAGACGACTTCGTCGGCCGCGCAGTGAAAGAAATCCGCGAAGGTGACGCGCGCCGCGGCGACGATCGCGTCGGTCTCGATGCTGGTCGGAAAACTCCAGTGCGTGTTTCCGTTGTGGTTCAGGAGGTAGTCCGTGACGGCGTCCGTGACCGCGCGCGGCACCTGCGTTCCTCCCGGTCCGTCGAAGTAGGCGACGGGATGGCCGGCGTGCACGCGTCCCAGCGCGGGGAAGTGCGCGCGGATGGCGCCGACCGGTTCCACCGCCGGCCGGCTAGCGCTTTCTTTCGATCCAGGCATAGAATCCTCCTCCCGCATATGCGCCACCGCGCACGCGCAGCACGATCTCGTTCCGCCCGTTCACGAGTTGCACCGGGATCTGCTGTCCCTCGTGCTCGGGGTTGCGCCAGAAGTCATACCAGGCCTGGCTGGCGCGCGGGATGAACCACTGAAAGCGTCCGTTCACCCACAGGGCGAGGTCGTCGATGGTGCTGATGTTCAGCACGGCCTGCCCGCCTTCGTCCGTCACCACCTGCGTCCGGAAATAAGCGACGGTGTTGGGCCCGTGGTAGTCCACGACCCGCGCCGTGACGACCGCTCCGCGCGCGTCTGTGTCGAACCGGCGCCACGCGTCCGGGTGCGCCGCCGGGTCGCGCGCGATGGCGTCGTCCGTGCGGGACAGCGGTCCGGCGACGTGCCAATCGGTGAGCAACGCCTCGGGGTCATACTGAAACTCCATGGGTCGGGGCGGGCCGCCATAGGAAAGCTTGTCGACGGCGGTGACCGTGATGTTGTCCACCCACACGTCTCCGCCCACCGAGCGCGGCTGCAGGCCCAACGCGCCCGAGTCGAATTCGAACAACGGAAAGGTGAGCTGCGGCGTGTCGCCCGGTCCGACGTAGAAATGAGCCGTGTTGCCCGCCACTTCGACCCTGAACCGCTGCCATTCGCCGATGCGGATGGCGGCATCGCCCCCGAGCGCCGTCCGGTACTCCTCATAGAGCAGGCGCCCGACGTTGAAGTCACGGTGCGGATTCGGCACCAGATAGGACCCGTTCCCCTTCATATAGATGAGGCCGAAGTCCATGCGGTCGCCGGTTCGGCGGAAGTTGTAGACGACGCCGAGATAGTTGTCCCCGGCATCCGGAAACAGGACGTCCCCCTCGATCGCGACCGGACCCCACCGCTCCGATCCCCGTATCAGGGCGAGCACGTCGCCGTTGGGGCGCAGGACCAGCACCCGGCGATGCTTCGGGTCGCCCGTGTCCTGCACGAACGCACCACGGTCCCCGAAGAGATCCCAGCGGGACAACCCCCTCTCGAAGTCGTCCGCGAAACGCACGCGCGCGGACGACGCCGTTCCCGACGCCGCCGCCGGCAGCGCGAGCAGCGCCGCGGCGGCCGCGCCGGCGAGTCGCCGGTGCAGTGGGCGGGACATTCCGTTACATCAACGCGGCGTCGAGTTCGATGGTGAGGCCGGGGCGAAGCAGATTGGACACCGGGCACTTCTTCTCGGCCTCTTCGGCCAGGCGCCGGAACGTCGAGTTGTCCAATCCCGCCACCTTGCCGCGCGTCTCCAGGTGCATCGTGTGGATGCGCCCGTCCTCGAGCGTAATGGTTGCCTTGGTGGTGATGCTGTCGGGAACGTGGCCCTGCTGGCTCAGGTAGTTTGCGAACGCCATGCTGTAGCACGCCGCGTGCGCCGCCGCAATGAGCTCCTCGGGGTTGGTTCCCTTCGCGTTCTCGAACCGCGTCGCGAATGTGTAGGGCGTCTTCTGCAGCACGCCGCTGGTCGCGTCGATGGTGCCCTTCCCGTTCTTGAGATCGCCGTGCCACTGGCCCGTGGCGGTGCGGAGGATTGCAGGCATGGGATGTCCTTCCTTCGTTTGAAATGACCGGTTGGTTGGCTGAGGGTTGCCCTTCCGAAGCTTAGCGCCGGGCGCGAGAGAATTCCACGGAAAGGACAGGACACCGCCGGTTATCGACATACCCAATAAATACCTCATCACCAACCGCCGGCCCCCTCACCCGATCAGGTGGACATTTGAATCTATTTTCACAAAGTCCCCTTGACGACTGTAGAATAACGGACCTATAATTCTTAAAACGGTTAAATACTTACCGGGTTAAGGAAATCGATTCATGAGCTCACATGACCCTCACACACCCCCGACACCGAGGGAAGACGGCCACGGCGGGTCAGCCGCGGACGAGCGCCTTCATGGCGTTCTCCGCCTGAGTCACATCTTCTCCTCGGTGGTTCGCGAGATACTCGAGATCCGCCTGGTTGAAGAAGCGACTCCCCTCCCCCTGACGCTCTCGCAATTCCACATCCTCAAGCTCATGACCCTGAACGGGAGGCACCAGGTCGGTGAACTCGCGGAGTTCCTCGGTGTGAGCGCCCCCGCCATCACCAAGAGCGTCGACAAGCTGGAGCGCTTCGGACTGGTCGTGCGAACGCCCTCCGAGGGCGACCGCCGCGCGATCCTGTTGGCGCCCAGCCCGAAGGGGCGGCGGCTCGTGGAGCGGTACGAGGAACTCAAGGTGGCGAGGCTGCGCCCGGCGCTCGCCGAATTCTCGAACGAGGAGCTCGGGCACTTCACCGGCATGCTCGAGCGGGTCTCGGTCGCGTTGTTGAGACAGGAAGAGACGCCGCGCGGCTTCTGCATGCGCTGCGCGGCCTACATCGAAACGGGTTGTCCGGTCGGACACGTGCGCGGCGGCTGTCCGTACGAACGGCTCCATCAGCCCGTGGCGGGTACGGAATAGAACCACGACAGAGGAGAGAGAGAGACATGGCCAACGAACGAGAGAGAGTAGCGACCAGCACGGATCCGGCAGCGTCCCCGTCGCGGAACGGCCACAAGGCGCTCCGTCGCGAAGAACACATCATCGAGATCCTGTCGGACTCCGGCGAAGGCGCGCAGACCGCGGGCCAGATGTTCGGAACGGTCTCTGCCAAGATGGGAAACAGCGTCTGGACCGTCGAGATCATCCCCGCGGAGATCGAGCCGCCGGCGCGCAGCGCGCCGGGTGCGAGCGGCAACCGCATCCGCATCGGCTCCTTCCCCATCACCAACGCCGGCGACGAAGCCGACCTCGTGGTCGGTTTCAACGAGCAGGCGCTGATGGGCGGCATGTCGGGCGGCAAGTTCAAGGCCGGTTGCCCCATTCTCCTCGAAAACGCGTGGCGGACGCACGCGGATCCCGCCATCCGCAAGGCCTACGTGGAGGTCCACGACCGTTTCGTGGCCTATGGGTACCGCGTCATCGAGGTGCCGATGGAGGAGCAGTGCAAGAAGCTCGTCGACAATCCGCAGCGCGGCAAGAACATGTTCGTCGTGGGCATGCTCTGCAGCATCTATTCGCGTGACTGTGAGCTGGTGTACGAGGAGATCCGGCAGAAATTCCGCAAGAAGGGCGAGAAGGTCATCAAGCCCAACATCGACCTCTTCGACGCCGGCTATCGCTGGGCGGATGAGAACCTCGACCTGAAGTTCGAGGTCCCGCTCCTCGGACTGACCGA
>DASTOO010000461.1:0-3951 GCA_035762505.1 Candidatus Krumholzibacteriia bacterium | reverse complement strand
ACGGGCACCAGGCCCTCGACCTTCTGGGTCTGATCCACCTTGAGGTGGAGAACGCCGGTCTCGCGGTCCCAGCTCTTCGCCACGCGGAACTTCGGATGGCCGGCGAGGAACACCCACTGCTCGAAGAACCAGTCGAGGTTTTCGCCGGTGACGTCGCGCACGGTCCGCATGAGATCCTGGGTCTCGACCACGGCGAAGGCATGGCGCCTGGTGTACTCGTGGATGGTCGCGCGGTAGAGGTCGTCGCCCAGCAGGAAGCGCAGCATGTGCAGCACGCTCGCGCCCTTGTTATACACGTTGGTGTTGTTGCGCGCGTCCGAGCGGTTGTAGAAGTCGACCACCAGCGGGCGCGGGCCTTCGTCGTCGGCCGCGACGACCTTGCCGTGCGAATCCCGCATCTGGTAGCGGAACGCGTCGTCGCCGTCGCGGTGCTCCTTGTAGAGGTACGCGTAGTACGTGGCGAATCCCTCGTTGAGCCACATGTGGCTCCACTCGCGGCAGGTGAGCATGTCGCCGTACCACTGGTGGGCGAGCTCGTGGGCGACGAGATTCTGCTCGGTGCGCGTGAGTTCCTCGCGCTCGTCGTACAGCGTGCGCAGGTTCATCACAGTGGCGGTGGTGTTTTCCATGCCGCCGTAGATGAAGTTCTGCACGACGACCTGCGCGTACTTGGCGTACGGGTAGTCGATGCCGATCTCCTTCGAGAGATACTCCATCATGTCGCCGGTGAGGCCGTAGCCGCGGAGAATGGTGGCGTCGTCCGCGTCGGGGGGTACGACGTACCACAGCGGAACGTCCCGCCACTTCTCCTCGTAGATCCGGTATTTCGCGACGGCCAGCATGATGAGGTAGCTCACCTGGGGCTGGTCGAGCTTCCAGAGGAACTCGGTGCGGTCGCCGGCGTCCCGCTTCTCGACCAGGCGGCCGTTGGAGATCGCCGTGTAACCCCGCGGCACGCGGAAGCGTCCCTCGAACGTGGACTGGTCGTTCGGGTAGTCGTGGCAGGGGATCCAGTAGCGGTTGTCCTCCCCCTCGCCCTGGGACCAGACCTCGAGGCGCTTCTCGGGGATGCCCTTCTCGCTGGGGACCCAGTAGAGCCCGATCTTCGGCGCGCCGCGATAATGCACCGTGACCTCGGCCTCCGCGCCGCGCTCGAGGGGCCGGTCCAGCCGGATGACGAGCTGGTCGTCCGCGACCGCCTCGTCGGCGCCGCTGATCCACGACGTGTTCTGCCCCGCCGACACCGGGTAATCGAAGGTGGCGCGGCGCCCGTCGACGGTGACGGAATCCACGGTGAGCTCGACACAGTTGAAACGGATTTCGCGCACACCCGGTCTAAGCGAGCGTACGGTGTGGGTGACATGGCCGGCGATCCGCCGGTTCTCGAGGTCGACGTCGAGGTCGAGGGCGGTGTGCAGCGTCCGGAAGGGCCGGCTGGGCGACACGTACGCGAGCGGGTCCGGCCCGAGCGAACGCGGTTCTTCGCCGGCCGCCACCGCGACCGCCACCGCGGCCATGATACCGAGCAGTGCCGCGCACCCGGCTGGGACGGCGCGGGCCGCTTTGAATTTCCGCGGCGCGCCGAATGAACCGGCGGACAGGGTGTAGAACCGGGCATAACGACGACGGTCACTCCGGCCCGGGAGGGGGGTCATGATCGAGTTCTCCGTAATCATGCTGGTGGGTCTCCTGGTGGGTTCGATCCTGCTGGGGTTGTTCCTGCTCCACGTCTTTCTGGCTCTGATTCTGTTGCCGTTGAAGCTCGGCTTCGCGCTGGTCAAGGGCGTGTTCGCCGCGCTCTTCTTCGTGCCCGCGGTGGCGGTCGGCACTGCGGTCCTGCTCGGCCTCGTCGCCGTCGGTCTCACCGTCGGCTTCGTCGCGACTCTTCTGCGCGTCCTGCTCTAGGCGCCAGGCCGCGGTCGCGCGGCCACGTAGCGCGCCAGCGCGTCGCGCCAGGCGGGCATGACATCGAGGCCGAGCGCCTGCAGCGCGCCGTTCGCGAGGACTGAGTTGGCCGGCCGCCGGGTCGGCGACTTCCAGTCAGCGGCGCGGATCGGCCTGACGCCCGCCGTCGCACCCGCGAGCCGCATCAATTCGACGGTGAATTCGTACCAGGAACAGTCCCCGCCGTTCGTCGCGTGATACACGCCCGCGGGGACGTCCGCCTCGATCATGGCCCGGATCTGCGCCGCGAGATCGGCGGTGAAGGTGGGCGTCAGGCGCTCGTCCTCCACCACGCTCAACGGGCCCCCGGCCGCCGCGCGCGCGAGCATGGTCTCCACGAAGCTGCTCCCCTTACCCCGGCACAGGTGGACGCCGTACAGGCCGCTCGTCCGCACGACCGCGGCGCCGGCGCACTCGTAGCGCGCGAAGCATTCTCCGGCCAGCTTCGAAATACCGTAGGCATTGATGGGGCGGGGCAGGTCGGTTTCGACGTAGGCCGCGCCCTTGCTCCCATCGAAGACGTAGTCGGTGCTGATGTGCAGGAGCCGCGCGCCGCGCGCCGCGCAGGCGCGCGCGATGTTGCGCGCGCCGATCGCGTTGGCCTCGAAGGCGGCGAGCGGGTCGTGCTCGCATCCGTCGACGTGCGTCATGGCGGCGCAGTTGACGGCCCAGTCGGGCGCGAGCGCGTCGACGAGGCGGGAGACGTCGCCGTCGTTACGGATGTCCGCGCGGGCGTGGTCCACGCCGTCGACGCGGTGCGCGGAAAGGGCGGAGGCGACGTCGCGGCCAAGCTGGCCGCTGACACCGAAGATCGCAATCTTCATGCTGGGGGGACCGCCCGGGCTTCAAGGTGTGGACTGCGGGGGTGGGCCGCTCTCGCGAATCCGGCCCGCCAGGATCAGGAAGCATATTCTTAGCACATCGACCATGAAAAAGAAAGGAATGGTGAGCCAGTGCCAGGGCCGCGCGTACCGGCGGAAGAACCGCCGCGCGCTCCCGAGCTTGGCCACGGCCTTGCGGCGCGACAGCTGTCCGCCGGTGCTCGCGGAGATGCGATGCCACACCTTCGCGGTCGGAACGTAGCGGATGCGGAAGCCGGCCCGCGCCGCGCGCATGCAAAAATCCGTGTCCTCGAAGTACGCCCGGTACGATTCGTCGAGCACGCCGACCGCCTGAAAGACCTCGCGGCGCGCCATGAGCGCGCACCCGCTCACGTAGTCGACGTCACGCGGCGCGTCGTGCTGGCCGCGGTCGATCTCGCGGATCCCGATATGACGCGCCGTCCCGCGCCACAGGGACACTTCGCCGCCCGCGAACCAGATGCGGTCGGGCGGCGTGAAGTAATACGTCTTCGCGCCGGCGATCCCGGCGCCCGGAGTCTCCGCGAGTCCGCGGGCGAGTTCCCCGACGGCGGCGGGATCCACGACGGTGTCGTTGTTCAGGAGGAGAACGAAGTCGGCCCCATCGTCGAGCGCGCGCCGGATGCCGGCGTTGTTGCCCGCCGCGTAGCCCAGGTTGGACGGGTTCGACACCACCGTGACACGCGGGCCGAAGCGCGCTGCGACCGCCTCCGCGGTGCCGTCGCTGGACGCGTTGTCGACCACGATCACGCGCACGCCGGGTGTCGTCAGCTTCGCCAGGGAATCGAGGCAGTCGAGCGTGAGGTCGCGACCGTTCCAGGTGAGGACGATGACGGCGATCGCGGGATGGTCCGGCGCGGACTCGGGGGACATGGGCGCATTATAGGGAGCGGGGCAGCACGCGTCACGGCGATTCAGGGCCGCTTGACGCGCTTCATCCGGGGCCGTACCCTTGGGTCAGGTTTGCGCGACGCGCGTCTCGCCGCAGTTTCGTGCCCGCCGCTCCTCATTTCGCAATGAAACGCAGCCGCCTGATTCTCATCGCCGTCGCGGCGATCATTCTGCTCGCCGCCGCGGCGGGGCTGCGCCGCGTTCCCTCCGGCTTCGAGGCGGTGCGGGAATCGCGCGGCGGCGCCTTCGAGGTCCT
>DASTOO010000460.1:0-10520 GCA_035762505.1 Candidatus Krumholzibacteriia bacterium | reverse complement strand
TCAATTGGCTTGGTGCTGATCACGCCCATACAAGATCTCTCCAGACGGTCCCGCCACACAGCCGAGGGGGCTCGAGGACCCCCTGGCCTGAAGGTGGTCTATTGGCGCTCGTAGACCCGGACCTCTGGATCGGCCAGAAGGTAGGGCTTCAACTCTCTCACAACATCGTGGCCGAACAGCGCGCTCTTCAGGTAGCTTTCTGCTGAGGCTCGTGAATCGAATCCGTGAAGCACCTGTACATCCTCTTCGCGTAGGAGGAGCTCCTTGGATTCCGCGCCGGGAATCGTCGCGAGAAAAGGCTGCTTGTACTTCGAGTAAACATCACCGGCCTTCACGCGATCCTTCGCGGGCACTTTCATCGTGATCTCGAGATATGCTTTGTTCATGTTGGCCTCCTGTCATTTGCGCGGAATCGCCGCGCCGACGCTCCCGCAATGAGAGCGTGTCCACAATCTGGCAGGTCGAACAGAACTTCGCTGTTCTCCAGGTGACAGTGCCGCAGAATGTTCAAGAGTCGATCAGCTTCTCGATCTCCTCGATCCCGCGAACGCACACATATTCACGATTGTATCCGAGCACTCCCTTGTCACGGAGTTTGTTGAGGAGCGTACTCACAACCGGTCTGCTCGCTCCCACGAGGTCGGCCAACTCCTGTTGTGTGAGGCGAAGGTGTTGTCCGAAACCATGGTCGCAGCGAGTGGCAAACCCTCCCGACAGGTCGCGGAGTGTCTCAGCTAGCCGTGTCTCGACTCGTTTGAACGCGAAGCTTTCGAGCCTGCGTTCCATCCGGCCCTGGCGCACCGCGAGAAGTGCGACAAATTCCCAGGCGACTGCTGGGTGGTGAAGCAACAGGCGCCGAAACTCGTCGATCGGCGCTCGCCATATGGAAATTGCTCCCTTCGCCCTCGCCGTGTCTTCTGCTGCAGTGGCGCCGCTAAGAGCGGGGCCGAAGAAGTCCCCCGCACCCAACACCGCCGTGGTGAGACTCGCACCGCCATAGCTGACCCTCGCGATAGTCACCTGCCCAACGAGCGCGCAAAAGACAGTTCGCCCGGGCTCGCCTTGCCGGTAGATCGTGCCACGGTGCCGAATCGCCACAACCCGAGCCGCCGGACAGTCGCGACGGAGGTCTTCTGGTGAAATTCCTGCCAGAAGTGGGCACCCCTTCAGCGCATTCAGATTATTCATTGTGCTTGGCGGCCGGCCGCCGGTCGATTCCGGCGGCCGGCTTGAACAAGCGGGAGTGAACTCAGCCTTTGGTTCCCGATACGACAATGTCGGCTTTCGTCGACCCGAGAATTTCAAGCAGCTCCCCGGTCTCCTTCTCGGGCACGTTGTGCTTGGCCAGCACACCTTTGAAGATGGTCACCATTCGATCCCATTCCCTCTCCGTAATCTTCATATGCACGTGCGACTCGGCCATGCCGCGCCCCTGGTAAGTGCACGGTCCTCCGGTGGCCTGGCATACCATCGCTGTGACGTGGTATTTCAGGTAAGCGGCCGGGACGCGCTTGCGCGCGGCATCAATGTCCGGGTTCTTGTTCAGCTCGGCGTCGGGAACCATAGCGTCAATGAAGTCACTGACCACGACCGAGATGGGCGCGAGTCCGCCGAGGCGCTCATAGAGTGACTTCTGCGCCTCCTGTGCGAGCGCCATCTGCGCTCCCGCCAGCGCAACCGCGCAAACGACTGCAACCAGCGATACTTTCTTTTTGCGGCCAACCATGAGCAAACCTCCTGTTGTCGACAGGGTGGGCGTCGCCACGTACTGCCGGAGTTCCTGTATCGGCCCCGACGCGGGCCGCGCGGCTCCTCTGTCATGAGCCGACCAAGCCGGTAAATGTCTGCCAGTAATCGCTCCGTTAGAAGACGACGACGCGGTCAGCCCAGATTGTCCAGTCGGTGAGCTGGTCCAGCGTGCTTCGATGGGTACCCTCGGTCAACTCCAAATCCGTGATGCCGCGAGCATCCATGCAGGTGCCACAGACGCCCACCTCTCCCCCCGCCTGCATCACGACACGCATCATTCTCTAGATTGTAATAACCGCTGGGCACCACTTGACCGCGCTTCGCGCACGCCGCGGCGTCCCCGATCAGGAACACCCGCACATCCTCGCCGTCCCGCTTCGCCAGTGAGCCGGCGAGTCGGAGACCGTTGTAGCTGCGCTCGGTTCCGTAGGGGGGATCGTTGAGCACGAACAGCGTCTTCATCAACAGCACTCCTTCTTGCCGCCGCTTGTCTACGGCAGCCAAGTGCTGCCGCTCTTCATTTTCCAGAGGAAGTACGGCTCGTAGGCCCGCTTGGCCCAGAGCCAACGCCGCCCCACGCTCATACCGACGTGATTACGAGGCGGCCGAACTGGATCCGCTTGCATGCGGGCGGCCGTGTCGCCCATATCCATGATGCAGTGGACAAATGGCGGCCGTGTGACCCGCTCGCCACCCTGCAAATCGACCGCGATGTTTCTCGCAGCGGCCTTCGCCATCTGGACCGTCATGTGCCCTGTCTTGGGGAAGTTCACGGGCACCGGGGTCTCTTCCGCCGGCGGGTACGCCACGGCGACACCCACCGCATATACATTGTCGAACTCCTTGTGCCGGTAACTCTCGTCCACGGGGACGAAGCCCTTCGGATTCCCCAGTCCAGGCGAGTCGCAGATGGCATTCACGCCGGCCAACGGAGGGATGATGAGCGAGTATCGCGATTCGAAAACTCTCCCGCCGGCCAGTTCCACCGACGAATCCGTAATCTTCGAAACCGCCACGGAGGTGTGGTACTTGATGTCGCGACGCTCGAACTCGCCTTCCAGGAACTGGCGTGCGCCGCCCATGCCGCCGACGCCGAAGTGCCCCAGGTACGGTTCCGGTGTTACGAACGTAATCGGAACGCGGTTGCGCATCTTCCGCTTCTTGAGCGCATGATCGATCTCGAATGCAAACTCGTAGGCGGGCCCCAGGCAGCTCGCTCCGGCGGCGCAACCCACCACCACGGGACCCGGATCGTCGAGGAACTTCGTCCATGCCTTGCGCGCTTCTTCGGTCTCCGGCGGGGACATGAGCGAATGGCCGGGTCCGACAAACGGTCCCAGGCCCGGCACCGCTTCGTTTGCGCTGCGGTGGCCGGTGGCGATCACCAGGAAGTCGTATTCGAGTGCGGCTTCCCCAACGTGGACTCTCTGCTTGTCGGCGTCGATATGAGAAGCCGACCCGTGGACAAAGCCTAGACCTCGCGATGCGAGTCGCCGCTTCAGCGGGAAGGAGATCTGCTCCATCGTTCTCTGGCCCAGTGCCACCCAGGGCAACGACGGGATGAAGACGAAGTGGTCGTCCCGGGCGACGACGGTGATCTCCCGGTGACGCGATGGCAGAACGCGTCGCAACTGGTGGGCGGCCGTGAGTCCGCCAAATGAAGCACCCAGGATGACAATGCGCGATGTTTTCCGCATGCGACCCCTCTACTCGGTAGTGTCGATCGCGATGCGCCAACCTCTGGCACGCCAGTCAACAACGCCCTGCTCCAGCCGATGAGCGCGAAAACCCTTCTTGCGCAGCAACGCGACCGCGTCGATGGCCAGCACGCAGTAGGGACCCCGGCAGTAGGCGACGACCTCCCGCTTTCGCGGCAGTTCTGCGAGCCGCTTCTTCAACTCCGCCAGCGGGACGGAGAGTGCGCCGGGGATGTGGCCCGCGCGATACTCCTCGCGCGGACGCACGTCGATGACGGTGACTTCGCCTCCCCGTACGCGGCGGAGGAGCTCCTCACCGTGCACCGTCTCCATCGCGCCGCGTTCCTCGAAGTACGCGCCGGCGACGTGCCGAACCTCGGCGAGCCGTGACTCCGCAAGTCCGCGCAGGGCGTGAAAGAAGCGGGCGACCTGGTCATCAGGAAGGCGATATTCAACGTAGAGCCCCCGCTTCTCGGCATCGACCAGACGAGCACCGCGCAGGATCTGAAGGTGCTGCGACGCGTTTGCCACGGATATGCCCGCTTCTTCCGCGAGGGCTTCGACGGTGCGGGGGCCCTGGGAGAGCAGGTCGAGCAGCTCAAGGCGCTTGGGGGCCGACACCGCCTTGCCGACGCGCGCGAACTGCTCGTAAACGGCGTCCTTGAACTGACGGGCGGGCGACTTCATGGATGCAAGTATTCAATGTTATACTTGAATAGTCAAGACCTTTTTTCGCGGGGACCGGGCGGCGGGCGGGCGCGGCTTCGACAAAGTAGGCGTCCCCGAAGGATCCGTCGCAACAGCGGCCCCGCTCCATGTCAGCGGAACACGACAATCTTCGCTTCGAACCGCCGATCCCCGATCGTGACCCGCCCGAAATAGACGCCGCCCGGTACGGGCTCGCCGCGCCGGTCGTGCCCGTCCCACTCGAGGACATGCTCGCCCGCAGGCACGTGCGTCGCAAGAACCTCGCGAACGAGGCGTCCACGCACGTCGTAGATCGCGAGCCGCACCGGTTCGGTGCCCGCAGATTCGATGATCACGCGCGCAGCACCACCCGTAGGATTCGGCACGACCCGGAGCAGCCCCACGTGTCTGGGTGCCCTGTCCTGCACGCCAACCACCCCACCCCACGCAATCGAGACTACGTCGCTGAAGGAGCCGGTGGCGTTGGCGCCGCCGAAGATCAACGCACGATCGCTCTGTGCGTCGTACACCATGGCGTGATTCGTGCGCGGCCCGGGGTCGGGACCGAACGGTGTCAACGGTTCCCAGCCTGGAGTGCCGGAGAGAGTCAGAGCCCAGGCGTCGCCCAGCACCGACGTACCCCCGGTCCCTCCGAAAATGACGAGCCGATCCCTAACCGAATCCCGGAGCATTCCGTGGTCGCGGCGCGGCGCAGGCGGCGTACCCGTCGCGGGCACCAGCACCCAGGTGGGCATCTGTCCACTGCTGAAGAAAAGGGCCCAGGCGTCATTGAAGTCGTTGGGTCCGTCGCTGCCACCGAAGACCAGCAGGGCGTCCCGAATCGGGTCATACAGTGCTGCATGGCCAAATCGCGGCGGCGGCGCCCCGGCCGTCGCCAACGGACTCCAGGACGGAAACATGCCGCCAAACGAAAGGGTCCAGACATCGCCGAGCGCCATGGTTCCGCTCCGCCCGCCAAAAACGATCACACGGTCACGCGACGGATCGTAATCGGCCGTGTGCCCCGAGCGGGGTGCGGGCGGCAACTCGGGCGGTTGAACGGGCTGCCACACGAGCCCGGTCGGGTCGTCGAGATCAACCGCCCACACGTCGCCGAAATCCGTCGCGCCGTTCGTTCCGCCCAGGATGATCAGCCGATTGCGAAGCGCATCCGATGCCGCCGCGGCGTCACTGCGCGCGAAAGGTGCCATGCCGGACGGTAACAACTGGGTCCAGCCATGGGTCTCGCCGTTCCCCGAGAGCGCCCAGAGGTCATTGCGAGCGACGCCGTCCGAGGCGCCTCCAAAGCCAAACAGAGCGTCGGCGCTGACGTCGTAGATCGCGGCGACACCGATCCGCGCGCGGGGCGAAAGATCGCCCCAGGTTTCGGGTTCGGCCAGATAGAGTGCCGCGATTTCCCGGTAGTCCAGGTCATCGTATCCGGGTCCGCTGTACAGGATCATGCGATCCCGCGGGCCGTCGTAGATTGTCGAGAGGCCCGCTCGCCAGCCCGGGTGGTTCCCGCCGGGGGTGAACTCCGCCCACTCGACGCTCCCGCCTGCGACCAGGAGTTCCCACACATGGGTGCAGTCTACGCTGACACGCCCTCCCACTTCAGGTCGGCCGCCGATCGGTGGCTCGGGTCCGCCGCAGTTACCAACACCACCATAGACCAGCATGCGGTCCCGCACTGCGTCGTGGATCGCCGCGTGACTGTAGCGACCTCCGGGCGACGTGCCGCCTGGAGACAATTCGTTCCAGGTCGGTGCACCCGTGAGCGACAGCTCCCACACGTCGTCTAGGCCCGGCTCGCCACCGTAGAGAATGACGCGATCGTCATTCGCGTCGTAGATCATGGTGTGGCGCGCTCGAAGCCCGGGATTGCCCACCGCCAGCAAAGTCCACTCCGGGACTCCCGAGAGGGAGAGCGCCCACGTGTCGTTGCACATCAATAAGCAGCCGGATCCGCCATAGATGATCATGCGCTCTTCGTCGCTGTCGTAGACGGCCGCATGGTACGTGCGCCCCTCGGGCTCTCCGCCGAAGGAAAGCTGATTCCACTCCAGCGCCGGAGAAAGACGAAGTTCCCATGTGTTGTCGGCTCCCCAGGGACCACCGAAGACAATGACGCGGTCTCCCACCGGATCGTACACGGCGCTGCGTCCGCCGAGCCCGCTGGGGCCGGGGCCTTCCGGATTGAGAAGCGTCCACATGGGCGTCCCGCTGAGGGTGAGCTCCCAGACATCGTCGTAATAGACGATGGGGTCATCGGACGCGCTCACCCCGCCGATCACAAGCATCCGATCCCTGACCGGGTCAAACACGCTTGCCTGGCCCACTCGCTCCGGTGGAGTGATAACCCGCCAGGCTCCGTCGGCCGCGGCATGCGCCAGGGAAGAACGAATCAGGAACAGCGCACACATCGCGCCGAGGACGCCGAGCCGGCGTACACAACGCCGCGCGCCACGGACCCTGGACGATTCGGGCAGGTGAGCCACGATGACAACCTCCTGACCAGCGGTCCCTGGTGGATTCGACAGGGACCCCTTCGGTTTGCGGCGTCGTTCGCCGGAGGTCGGATGAATCGGATTACAGCGGTGGGCAAGCCAGGCAGCCGATGAAGCACATCAGATGGCGCTTCGCCGGCCGGTCCCGCGAGGAAGGGACTTGAGGTGAGAACAAACGGCGCGACGAAGACTCGCGGTGGCTGTCGTTCAGGCGACTTGTGGCTCAACCCACGGTCGTCCGACAAGAAACGAACTGCCGACACGGGATTGTAGCACATGATGTTTATTGCAAGCCAAGGCTACTTCACCTGACGAGGAGGAGATAGCGGCGAGCGAAGCGAAGCTCAGAGCCGACCTCTGGTTTCTGATCCACCCGAGTCTACCGGAATCGACCCACGTCATGGAGACATTTTGGAGACGGAGAGGTCGACCCGAATCACTCCATTTCGGTGAGGATATAGAATTCCTCTTCGATCCGGTCGAGCAGCTCGACCTTTGTCTTTATTCCCGAGTAAGGCTTGCCATTCACGAGAATGCCCGGCGCGCTTCGAATACCGAAGGAAACCCCTTCGGCCTTCTCGGCCCGGATGCGCTCCATCGACTCACCAGATTGCAAGTCGGCCCGGTACTGTTCGAGATCGAGTCCAGCGGCAGCCGCGCACGCTTCCAGTGCCTCGTCGCTCAAGGTGCCTTCGTGCCTGAAGAGCGCTTCGTTCATCTCCCAGCCCAAACCCTGCCGCTCCGCGGCCAGGTACGCCAGTGCGGAAGGAATCGCGCGCGCATCCTGCGTGAGCGGGAAATTCTTGAACCAGAGCGAAACCTGCTCGGGCATTTCGAGACCAATCTCACGCAGGCCTCGCAACGCCACGCTGCAGTAGCTGCATTCGAAGTCGGCGAAGACAACCACGCGCACCGGCGCGTCCGGGCTACCCAGGGGAACGAGCGCATCCAGATCGGGGTCGAACGTCTCGGAAGGAAACGCGGAATTCCTCCGGTTTGTTACGGACGAAAGTACATTCTCGACCGTACGGTCGGCCGCTGCGCGGCGTGCGATGAAGTTCGCAAGTCGAGTGCCGATCGGGTCTCCCGCGAGAAGGCATCCGAGAACCGTGCCCTTGCATTCACCATAGCAACGCGCAGTGCGAAGCACTTCCTCAGCCACCTTGCGCTGCGCCGCGGAGATACCCTGGGTGTCTTGGATTCTGTCCCAGGGGATATCCTGTGCATGCACGGGCAGGACCGAGTGTAAGACCACCAGCACCGTCGTGCCGGCGGTCCATCGTGCGTGATTCAGGAACTTGCCGGGCACGGGACCTCTCCACGACGTAGAATCATATGCACCTCCCTGCCGCGAACGTCGGCGACGCGTGGAAAGCAAACAGAGTTTGGTGGAGGCGGCGGCTGACGCGAAGCGGCGACCAGAGCCGACCTCTGGTTTGTGTCCTATACAAACAGAGTTTGGTGGAGGCGGCGGGAATCGAACCCTGTTGCGAGCGAAACACTAACCTGATGATGTCGTGCGATTTCGGCTGCTGAGCGTTACAGGATCGCAGGTCAAATATCCGCCGCTTCTCCACTGCAGTCCCCCCGAGTCTACCGGAATCGACCCACGTCACGGAGACATTCTGGAGACGGTTCGCTACTCCTTCGCGTAGTCAACGCCGGGGCCGAGCGTTCTTTTACTTGAGCAGCACCATCTTGCGGGTCTCGGCAAAGTTGCCGATCGTGATCCGGTACAAATAGACGCCGGATGCGGCGGGGGCACCGTCGTCGCGGCGGCCTTCCCATCGCACGGTCTTGTGCCCTGCCGATTCGTTCCGCGAAATCAATACATCAACCAGCCGCCCGGCGACGTCGTACACCGCCAGCTCAACGTACGCCCCTGGCGTGGGAACGTCGTAACGAATCATAGTCGTCGGGTTGAATGGATTCGGTTGATTCTGGTAAAGCGCTGCATATGCCGGGGCCGGCGGGGAGTTCGCTCCCGTCACCGCCTCCGGAGCCGCCGGATCGCTCTCGTTGCCGACATAGTCGAGCGCAGTCACCTTATAGTAGACGCCCGGCGCGTGGTAGTCCGGGTCGGTCCACGACGTCCCGGCTGTGGCATGCACTAGGTTCTCGGGCGCTGGCGTGAAACCTGGGCTCGTGTCCCGATAGATGCGGAAGTACTGGAAGTCGTCGTCGGCCGAGGGGTCCCACGTGAGAAGGTTCCCTCCCGTCGCGTTGTGCTGGAGGACCAGCCCTTGCGGGACTCCCGGCGCGATGTTATCGATCGAGAATCCGCTGATGGTCGGACTCGTGTAGAACACTCCCGGGGCCGACGATTGCGTGAGGATGCGGTACACGGTGGGAGATGCATCGGGCCCCGCGTCCTCGAGCGTCGGAACACTGACAAACTGCACGTCCTGGTGGATGGCGGGCAAACTCCCGACGATCTCCCACGCGAGCGCTGCGCTACCATGCGACGCATCGTCGAACGTGAAGAAGCGACCCTGCCACTCGAGAAGTGGCTTCTCCACCGGCCATGACGCGAGCGCTTCCGACAACGACTCTCGATTCACCGCGCTGTTGGCACCGGCCGACAGCGCCGCCGTGTCATCGAACTCTCGCTGGATGAAGTATTGGACTATCGGTGTGGTTTCTCCCGCGAAATCGTAACCGGAGCGAAGCACCTCTAGACGCACCCATCCTCCTTGGTCGTTGGGCACGTCTGTGAGCGCAGCGATGTCACCGCTGGTGGTCCGCCAATCGACGAGCAGCCCGGCTACCGACGGGTTCACTCCCGGCGCGCTCCAGAGATGGGTCGAGCGCCACTTTATCTGATCGCTCGCTTCCAACTCGACCCACTGATTAACAGGGACCGCGTTCAGGTTCGCGCCCGTGTAGACTCCCCAATTGACCGTGCCGTTCTGCGTGGGAGTCAACCGGAGACGCGCAACGGTGTGGGTGATCGGAAGCACGGTCGACTGTCCAACGTTGTGCAATGCGTGCACGTTATCGTCTTGTCTCACGCGTAGGACTGCGAGGGCGAACGTACCCACGGAATAAGCGAAATCGCCGGACGCGAAGATGTCTTTCTGCAATCCGACCGGTTTAGACGTTCCGACCGAAACCGGCGCCGCCGGATTGCTTACATCGATGACATCGATTCCAAAGTCGCCGGTAGCGAGGTACACATGCGTGCCCGCCACCGAAACGCCCGCAAAACCCGAGATGGACCTGGTGTATGTCGCAGCGAGTACCGGCGTCGACGGATTGGTGATGTCCACAACCTGAAACGCGTTGGGGCCGTTGGCAGCAAGGTACGCGAAATTGCCCGATACCGCCAGGGCGAGAACAAAACGTCCGTCGACGAAGCTCCCTGCGAACGTTGGCGCAGCTGAGTTGCTGACATTGATCACCTGCAAACCTGAAAACCCCGCGGCAACGAACGCGTGGTCGCCGGCAACCGCGACTTCGTATGCAGTGACCGAATAGCTGCCCAGCAACGACGGCGCCGTCGGGTTGTTCACGTTGATCACGCGAAGGGACGTCTCGTCGGCTACGTACGCGAGATCGCCCGAGACGACCACGTCACGCGCGACGCCCGGGGTATCATGCACGGCAACTTCAACCGGCGCCGCCGGATTGCTAACGTCTATCACTCTCAAGCCGAAGGCCAAACCGGCAGCAAACGCGTAGTCACCGGAAACCCACACGTCGGCCGACCACGCTGTAAAGAGATTCCCTGTCAGCATTGGGCTGCTCGGGTCGCTCATATCCACGATCGTCAATCCATTGAAATCGTCCGCGGTGTACGCGTAGCGCCCGGCTACAAAGACTCCAAGGTCAGAATGTGCGAAAGCTCCTTGCTCAACCGGGGTCATCGCGTCGCGGAATC
>DASTOO010000459.1:0-2094 GCA_035762505.1 Candidatus Krumholzibacteriia bacterium | reverse complement strand
CCATCGATTCAAACGCAGCGGCGCCTTCCTTGTATTCGTGCGAAGTCTCCTCGTGGCATTTCAAGCACAGCTTGAGAATCGTCGGGAGGAACGCGCCGGAAGTCGTGTGGTACTCGTGGCACGCGGTGCAGGAACTCCGGTGCTTCGGCTCGCCGTCGTCCCTCGACGCCGCGGCGAAGTGCTCCGAGGGCTTGAACGCGTCGAACACGGCCTGGTGACACTCCCCGCACACCTGCGCGATGTGGGGCAGGCGCGCCGGCCGGAAGGACGCCGTCCGCTTGTGCTTCTCGTTGACGATCTCGTCCGTGCCGTGGCAGCTGACGCACCCGACGCCCGCCTTCTCGTGCATCGTGCCCTTCACGTCGGCCGCCGCTTCCTCGTGGCACTTGACGCACGACGCGTCGGTGAGCGCCTGCTGCTGCACACCCAGGAGGAGAACCGCGAGCAGCGTCACGCCATCGCCCCCATGATTCCGAGCGCGATCGCGCCCGCGAGCATGAGGAGTCCGAGACCGACGGCGAGACGCCGAGGCAGGAATGGAACGGCGATCAGGAACGCCATCGGGCCCAGCAGAAGCAGGAGCGTGGCGGGGCCGCTGACGTGCTTGGCCGCCTGGTAGACCGGCAGGAACATCCAGAGCGGCTTCGCCGCCGCGCCCGCCTCGGCGGCGTTGGGCGCAGGCCCGATGCCCGCGGGAAAGGCGAAGGCCAGCGTCGCCAGCACGCCGGCCGCGCCGATCACGGTCAATCCAAGACGCTTGAGGAAGACCGGGCTTTCCCCTTGAACCGCTTCGGCCCCGTGCAGGCGATGACGGCCCACGAGCGCGAGGTGCGCGACCACGAGAAGCGCCAGGCCCGCCGGGACCCAAAGGACGTGCGTCGAGAACATCCGGGTGAGCGTCGGCCCGGCGACGGTCGCGCCGCCGCGCACGACGTCTCCCATTCCCGCCTCGTTGGCGTACGCGGCGCCAATTTCCGCGCCCTTCACGGCCTCGTCGTCCATCGGGAGCATCTGCCCCGTGAACGCGGCCGCCATGAGGAGTCCGAGGAGCGCGACGCCGGTAAACCACGTGACTTCGCGCGGCTTCGAGTACGAGCCCCGCGCGAACGTCCGGACGAGGTGCAGCGCGGCCGTCGCGACGAGGAGGTGCGCCGACCAGAGGTGGACGCTCCGGACGAGCCACCCGAACGTCACGTCCTTCGTGATGCGGACGACGCTCGCGTGCGCCTCGATCCACGACGGCGTGTAGTAGATCGAGAGGAGCGCGCCCGACGCGGCCTGGACGACGAGGAAGAAGATCGCGGCCGATCCCAGCACCGCGCCCCCCGATCCCGGGGGAAGCGGGCGCGACAGCCGCGCCTTGAGGGAACGCGTCGCGGCACCCAGGCCGGCGCGTTCCTCGAGCCAGCTCACTCCCCCACCTCGAGCTCTCCATCGACGATGCGATGCGGAATCGTCGCGAGCGGACCATTGTGAGGACCCCTGATCGGCGCGCCGTCGCTGGCGAAGATTGCGCCGTGGCACGGACATTCAAATCGCCAGTCCCGGCGGCTCAGATTGACATCGCATCCTTGATGGCTGCATCGCCGGTTGATGACGCGGATCACACCGCCGTCCAGCATCGCGGTCGCCCCCCGGCCGCCGTACACGAGGTCCAAGGCCGGCGCCTTGAGAAAGAGCTCGCCGACTTTTCCCATCCGGATGCGGGGAGGGCGCGGAGATTCCGGCGGCCTGAGAAAGAAAGGAATCGGCGCCAGCGCGGCGACGCCGGCCGCGGCGACGGACGTGAAGAGGAGTCGATCGAGGAATGTTCGACGGCTGACCGGCTCGTCGGGCATCGGCCGCCGATTATACCTGCTACGATTGGCCTATGGACCGGCTCCCTCCCCTGCCCAAGCGAAAGCCCAACGCCCACAAGGGGGATTGCGGCCGGGTGGTCCTCATCGCCGGATCGCGCGGCATGGCCGGCGCCGCGGTGCTCGCGGCGAACGGCGCGTATCGCGGGGGCGCCGGGCTGGTGACGCTCGCGGTTCCCGCGGACATCGTCGACACGGTCGCGGCGCTCCAGGTGTGCGCGCTCGTTCGAAGCCTGCC
>DASTOO010000458.1:0-6866 GCA_035762505.1 Candidatus Krumholzibacteriia bacterium | reverse complement strand
CAAGCCCATTCGCGGCGACTCCGGCCACGCGCTGCTGAGCGACGCGGCGGCGCGGGCGGTGAATCACTTCCTGGCGTTGCCGCTGGCGGCGGGCGGCGAATGCCTCGGCGCGGTGGTGGTGTACTCGGAGACGCGTTTCGTTTCCGAGGACACGGGCGAGTTCTCCGCCCGCGACCGGCTCTTCCTCGAGCTGTGCGCGGGAATGCTCGCGGAGCGGCTGGACTCGCTCTACAAGGCCGAGAAGCTGCGCCGGTCGGAGCGGATGCTGGAGGAGGTCCAGTCGCATCTGGTGCGCGAGCGCGCCGGCGCCCGCATAGGGACGCGCGCGCACGAGCGGCACGATGCGCTGGTGGAGGGCCTGCGCGAACTGCGCGAGGCGGTCGGCGGGCGCCAGCCCTTCGAGAAGCGGGTGGCGCGCGCCCGTGAGGTGCTGGGCGCGCTGGAGAACGAAACCGCGCTGTTCCTCGACGAGGTCGCGGCCATGAAGTCCTCGCTGCAACTCGTGGATCTGTTCGCGCTCGTCCACGAGGTAACGGAGGAGTGGGCGCCGGCCGTGCGCGCGTCGGGCGTCGAGCTCACCGTCCGCATCCCGGCGCGCGGCCCGGTCCTGCTGATGGACCGGGGCAGCATCGCGCTGGCCCTGAGGAACATCCTCGGCGTGCTCGCCCCGAACGTGGGCAAGGGCGACCGGGTTCTCATCGAGTGCTCGGCAACGGAGGGGCGCGCGGTGATCCTCGTCGCCGACACGGCGGGGAAGCTGGACGGCACGCTGCTCTCGCGACTGTTCATGCCCTTCGCCTCGTCGGCCATGACGGAAGATCCGCAGTCCGCGCTGTCGGCCGCCGGGGACATCCTGCAGCGCCACGCGGGCGAGATCACCGTGAAGTCGTCGCCCTCGTGGAAGACGATCCTGGCCCTGTCGTTCCCGGTGGCAGCCAACACGGACCGCCGCCACGAGCGCGACGACCGCCGGCGTCGCCGCTCCGAGCGCCGCCGGGTCGGATGAGCGCCGGCCACCCCCGGGATGAATTCCGTCCATCGGACGTTCGCAGAAACTTCATGAAGCCAGCCATGTAAATAATTGTGATTATGTCAGGTGCGCGTGTTGGTTCCCGGCGCCTGCGAATGGCACGTGGCTTGCGCCCGCAAGCCGGGAGCCCCTCGAGCCGCGGGGCCCCAGGGAAACCGATTATGGACGACCACAACCTTCACAGCATCGTGCTGGACACGCTTCGCGACCCTGTCCTCGTGGTGGACGCGACCGGCGAAGTGCTCCTCGCCAATCCCGCCGCGATGCGGGTCCTGGAACTGGCGCGCGCCAACGGCGCGTCCGCCGACCGGCCCGTCCTCGACGGCGCCGCCATCATGGACCTCGTGCGCCGCGCGGAGCGTGTGCGCGTGGAGGCCTCGCCGGTCCCGGGTGACGCGTCGCAGGTGATCGATGTGGAGCCGCTGCCGGGCGGCGAATGCGACGGACGGCGCTGGATGCTCCGCATCCGCGCGGCCGAGGCGCTCGAGCGGGAATTCTGGTCCGACAGCGCGGTGGCCACCGTCGCCCACGAGATTCGTAACCCCATCACCGCCATGCTCAACGCGCTCGACGCCCTGTCGGTGTCCGCCGCGCCGACGACACCCACCGGCGCCGGGACCGGTATGGCGCGCGGCGCATTCGAGCGCAGCACGCGCCGGCTCGCGCGCCTGGTCGACGGGCTCCTCGATCTGTCGCGCGTGCGCACGGGCGCGCTCCGCCTGCAGCGCTCGCCACTCGCGGTCGCGGACTTCGGGCGGCGCGTCGTCGACGATTTCTGCGCGCTCCATCCCGCGGCGTGCGATCGCGTCATCATCGCCCCCCTCGCGCCGGAACTCTCGATCTACGTCGATCCGGATCGCGCCGAGCAGTCGCTCTGGAATCTCCTCTCCAACGCCATCCGCTTCACGCCGCGCACCCAGGCGGTGACAGTGCGCGCCGCGGCGGCGGGCATCGAGTCCATGGAAGAGGGCCTGCGCCTCATCCCCTGGGATGTCATCGGGCAGCCGCGCCTCGTGCGCATGGACGTGGAGGACACCGGCCTCGGTATGACGCCGAACACGCTGGAGCACGTCTTCGACCGGCATCACGCCGCCGGGGCGGGTGCGGACGGCGCACACCTCGGCCTCTCGATCACGCGGGCGCTGGTCGATGCGCACGACGGCTGGATGGCGGTGGAGAGCCGCCTCGGCGAGGGAACGACCGTCAGCCTGTTCGTTCCCGCGGACGCGGCGTCGGCGACCCTGCTCTCCGGTGTTCGGCTGGCCGAGCGCGAGGCCGCCCGGCGACGGGCGGTGCACCGCGCGACGGCCGTCGTCTTGATGGAACGGACCGACGGTCGATCCTGGTCGCGCGTGGTGTCGTCGTGGCCGCGCCCGGCGAGACTGCAGCCGCAGGAGTCCGTTTCGCCGCGCGAATGCGCGGTGTGGACGCTGACCGCCGACCTCGCCGTGGCACTGGTCCCGCTGCCGGCGTCGGGGGAGCCGTCGGACACGATCGGCGCGCCGCAGCGCGTCGACGACGAGGGCGTTTGGGTGATGGACGGATTCATCGCGGGTTGGTGCGGAGAGCGGGAACGGGTGACCTTCGCGCAGGCCTTCCATCGGGCCGCGTCGAGAATGGTTCGCGCGCGGATGGACGCCGTGCGCGCGGACGGGGCGGACAGCGCCCCGCTACACGTGCCCGCCGCTCCCGCGGCCGGGCACTGAAAGAGGAGAATCATGGAAGGTTTGCGCGTGCTGCTGGTGGACGACGAGCAGGATATCGTCGAAACGGTCAAGTACAGCCTCGAGATGCGCGGTTTCGAGGTGGACGTCGCCTACGACGGCAACACCGCGCTCACGATGGCGCGGTCGGGAAACTACGCCGTCATGGTGCTCGACGTGATGCTCCCCGGGAAGAACGGCTACGAAGTCTCCCGGCAGCTGAAGGACGAGATTGCGCGCGGGGAGGTGCCGCCGTTCAAGATCCTTCTCATCACGGCGCGCAAACTGGACAACCCCGTGCGCGAAGATTTCGTCTCCACCTGGTCGCGGGCGGACGCCTGCCTGTACAAGCCGTTCGATCTCGAGGGACTGATGGAGCACCTCACCGCTCTCCTCGCGACCGTCGCGCGTTGATCTTCGGGATCCCCTTCGCGGGGCTGCGGGGCCGCCTCCCGGCGTCGAGCCGGCAAGGCGACCCCGCCGTCCCCGCCGCGACCCGACGAGGGCCGCCGGGCGTTGTCCGGCGGCTTCGTCGTTTCGGGCGGTGCCGATGCGGCACGTTTCTTCTTTTCGGACATAACATTCCGATTTAATCTTGACAGGGTATCCCAAAGCTGGAATAAGGAAAGGGTCCGGCGCCGTTTGCCGGGCAAGGTTGCGGGCCGCGACGATGAAAAGACTCCAGCTTCCGAAGTCGCTCTACAACACGCTCAGCATCGTCGGGGCGGGGATTGCCGTCATCGCCGGCGTGACGCTGGCGTTCTTCCTGTTCCTCATTTCCATCCTCGGGGACGCCAGCCCCTACATCGGCATTTTCGTCTACCTGGTGCTGCCGCCCATTCTGGGCCTCGGTCTGCTCCTCATCCCGATCGGCGCCCTGCGCAAGCGCCGGCGTGTGAAGAAGCACCTCGAGGACGCGGCTGTCCAGTGGCCGGTCGTCGACCTGAACCGGAGCTCGCACCGCAACGCCTTCATCGTGCTCATCACGGGCCTCGGCGTGCTGGCGCTGGTCAGCGTGGTGGGCGGGTATCAGGCGTATCACTACACCGAGTCGGTCGAGTTCTGCGGCACCACCTGCCACACCGTGATGGAGCCCGAGCACACAGCGTATGCGAACTCGCCGCACGCGCGGGTTTCGTGCGCGGAGTGCCACGTCGGCGCGGGCGCGGGCTGGTACGCCAAGTCGAAGCTCTCCGGCGCGTATCAGGTGTACGCCGCCGCCTTCAACAAGTATCCGCGCCCCATTCCTACGCCCATCAGGAACCTGCGCCCCGCGCAGGAGACGTGCGAGCAGTGCCACTGGCCGGAGAAGTTCTTCGGCGCGCAGCAGCGCCAGTACAACCACTACCTGTACGACGAGGCCAACACGCACTGGCCCATCAACCTGCTCATCAAGACGGGCGGCGGCGACCCCAAGACGGGGCAGACCGCCGGCATCCACTGGCACATGAACATCGGCGTGCAGATCGAGTACGTCGCGCGTGACGAGCGCCGCCAGGATATCCCCTGGGTGCGCATCACCGACAAGCTGACGGGACGCGTCACGGTCTACCAGGACGAGGACAGCCCGCTTTCCGCAGAGGAACTGGCCGCGGCGGCGGTCCGGCGCATGGACTGCATCGACTGCCACAACCGTCCGAGCCACAAGTTCAATTCACCGGACAACGCGATCGACCGCGCGATCCTCACCGGCTCCATCGACGCCTCACTGCCCGAGATCAAGCGCGTGGCCGTGGAAGCCATGCAGGCCGTATACGAGACCAAGGACGAGGCGGGCCGCGCGATCGCGGCGAAGATTCCGGAGTTCTATCGCGACAACTACCCCGAAGTCCTGAAGGGGAAGCGCGTCGCGGTCGACCAGGCGGTCCTGGCGACGCAGTACCAGTACTCGCAGAACATCTTCCCCGAGATGAAGGTGCGCTGGGAAGGCTACCCCGACAACATCGGGCATTTCATCTTCCCGGGCTGCATGCGCTGCCACGACGGCAAGAAGGTCAGCGAGGACGGCTGGGTCATCACGCGCGACTGCACGGCGTGTCACGCCATTCTCCGCCAGGGCGCCGGCGACAGCCTGCAGGTGGCGATGTCCGAGGAAGGCCTCGAGTTCATCCACCCCGACGGGGGCGAGGACTGGCGGGACACCAATTGCCATGAGTGCCATACCGGAACCCAGCCCTGACCGTCGTGCCCGCGGGCGCGACCGGTACGGGCGCGCCCTTGCAGTTGTCCCGGTCCTCGTCCTGATTGCGCTCGTTCCCGCGCGCGCGGCGGACCCCCTCAACGCCACCTGCTTCGATTGTCATGCCGAGAGGGGCGACCCCGACGTGCCCTTCGTCGACGGCGGCGTCTTCGCCCGGTCGATCCACAAGGACCTCGCCTGCAACGACTGCCACGACGACGTCGACCCCGACGACCTGCCTCATGCGGATAAGCTCAAGCCGGTGTACTGCGGCGGGTGCCACGACGACCAGCAGCTCGATTTCGACGCCAGCATCCACGGCCAGGCGCTGAACCGCAAGCAGCCCTATGCGCCGTCCTGCAAGGACTGCCACGGCGTGCACGACATCCTCGCGTCGTCGAACGCGAACTCGAAGACATTCAAGATGAACGTTCCGTATCTGTGCGGGCAGTGCCACCGCGAGGGCGCGCCGGTGGCCAACACCTACCAGATCTCGGAGCACAATATCCTCGAGAACTACAGCGAGAGCATCCATGGAGAGGGGCTCTTCAAGAAGGGGCTCATGGTGACGGCAGCGTGCGCCGACTGCCACAGCGCCCATATGATCCTGCCGCACTCGGAGCCGCGGGCGACGATTTCGCCGCGCAACATCACCGCGACCTGCATGAAGTGCCATTCGCGCATCGAAGAGGTCCACACCAAGGTCATCCGCGGCGAGCTGTGGGAGAAGGCGCCGGGCGCCATCCCGGCCTGCACGGACTGCCACGTCCCGCACAAGGTGCGGCGCGAGGCGGTGACCCTGACCATATCGGACCGCGACTGCATGAAGTGCCACGAACGGCACGACGTGATCAAGATCGCGGGGGCGGACACGCTCTCGATGACGGTGGACAGGGAGCTGCTCGACACGTCGGCCCACACCAACATCCCGTGCGTGAAGTGCCACGTCGACGTGGACCCGCGTCGCAGGCGCCCCTGCGAGCCGTCCGGCCGGGTCGACTGCTCCAGCTGCCACGCCAGGATCGCGGACGAGTATGCCGTGAGCGGCCACGGCCAGGCACACGCCGCGGGCGTCGCGGAGGCGCCGTACTGCACCGACTGCCACGGCGGGCACGGGGCGTTGCCGCACCGCGACGAGGCGTCGCCCACCTACCGCGCCTCGGTGCCGGCGCTGTGCGGCGACTGTCACCGCGCGGAGGGCGCCGCCGCCGGCGTGGAGGGGCTTTCCCAGAACGACGCACTGGCCGACTACTCGCACAGCGTCCACGGCCGGGGGCTGACGGAAAAGGGGCTCCTCCCGAGTGCCGTGTGCATCGACTGCCATTCTTCGCACATGGTGCTGCGGCACACGGACGAGCGCTCATCGGTTTCGCATCGGAATCTGCCCGCGACGTGCGCCACCTGCCACCGCGGCATCTACAAGGACTTCATCAAGAGTGTGCACTACGCGTCCGGCGACGAGGACCCCGACAAGCTCCCGACCTGCGCCACCTGCCATTCGTCGCACACCATCGGCGAGGTCGAAGGGGACGCCTTCGTGCAGGAAGTCTCGCACCAGTGCGGCTCCTGCCACGACGAACTGGCCGAGACGTACCTCGACACGATGCACGGCAAGGCGTACCGGCTCGGCTACCTCGACGCCGCCAAGTGCTCCGACTGCCACGGCGCACACCACATCCTCAACGTGAACGATCCCGCTTCGGCCGTGGGGCACCGCAACATCGTGAGCACCTGTCGGAAGTGCCACGAGGACGCGAACATGCGCTTCACGGGCTACCTGACGCACGCGACGCACCACGATCCGGACAAGTACCCGTTCCTGTACTACTCGTACTGGGCGATGACCTTCCTCCTGATCGGGGTGTTCAGCTTCTTCGGGCTGCACACCATCCTGTGGCTGCCGCGGTCGTTCCGGCACATGCTCGAGCACCGCAAGGAAGTCGTGTGGGGCGAG
>DASTOO010000457.1:0-3710 GCA_035762505.1 Candidatus Krumholzibacteriia bacterium | reverse complement strand
TGCGTCTCTCGGACTTCGCGGGGACATACCCGAACGTCGAGTTCCTCGACGACCCGGACACGACGCTCGCCACGGTGAGCCCGCCGGCGGTGGAGGCCGTGGTCGCCGCACCCGCCGCGGAAGCGGTGGCGGAGCCGGAACTGATCCGCAAGCCCGGCGCGGAAGCCGAGGGCGAGGAGAAGGAAAAGAAGGAGAAGAAGGAATAGCGCGCGCCCCGCGCCGTTTCATCCGGGCCCCGCGGCGCTCGATCCGCAATCGAACCGCCCCGGGGCCCCTTTTTGTGACCGACGACCCCGCGCCGCGGGGAAGGAGCCCGTTCGTCCATGGCGCTGGAGTACCTCGTAGCCGGCCTCGGCAACCCCGGAGATCGCTATCGCGACACCCGGCACAATCTTGGCTTCCGAGTGGTCGAAACCCTGGCGCGCGCGCGGGGCGGCCGCTGGCGGGAGCAGGGCCGCCACCGGCGTTTGGCGCGGATCGACGTCGCCGGGCGCGACGTCCTGCTCGTCGAGCCGCTGACGTTCATGAACCTGTCGGGCGACGCGCTGCGGCCGCTGGTCGACGCGGAGTCCGTGCCCCTGAACCGCGTCCTGGTGGTGTGCGACGACATCGCCCTGCCGCTCGGACAACTGCGCCTGCGCCCCGCGGGGAGCGACGGGGGCCACAACGGCCTGGTATCGGTGATCGAGCGCCTGGACTCGCGGGACTTCCCCCGTCTCCGCCTGGGAGTGGGACCGGTCCCGCCCCGGGTGGATGCCGCGGAGTTCGTCCTGGCGGAGTTCCTTCCCGAGGAAGAGGGCGTGGTCGACGAGATGGTCACGGCCGCGACCGAGTGCGTGGTGGCGTGGGCGACCGACGGCATCGACCGCGCCATGGGCCGCTATAACGCCCGCAAAGAGCCGCCGGCGGGAGCCGCTTGACGGCCCGCAGGCGGTCGGGTATAGTCAACCCTCTTAATTCATTCACTTTCACGCCGACGAGAACTTCTCTACCCACCGGCCGGCTACGCCGCTGCGGGAGGGTCATTGTCCACAGGGAGGTATTCGATGAGAAGTTATGAGTGCGCCGTGATCTTCCAGCCGTCCGTTTCGGAGGACGGGCTGAAAGCCAGCACGGCCAAGTATGTCGACATCATCGCCAGCGGTGGCGGTGAGATCACCAAGGTGGAGACCTGGGGCAAGCGCAGGCTCGCATACGAGATCATGAAGCAGCCCGAAGGTCATTATTTCTTCTACCGGTTCCGCGGCGCCAACCCGCTCCTCGGGGAGCTCGGGCGGCAGCTGCGCATCGACGAGCACGTGCTTCGTCACATGATCGTGCGCGACGAACTCGCGACCGGCGAGGAGCCGAAGCTCGATCCGGCGACGGTGGAGCCGATGTTCGGACAACCGCAGGAGGACCACCGTGGGGAGAGATAGAGACAGGGACAGGGACGGCAAGAAGAAGGGCGAGAAGCGCGAGAAGCGGCCGATCCGCAAGAAGAAGTGCAAGTTCTGCCTCGATCGCGTGACTTATCTCGACTACAAGGACGAGCGCCGGCTGCGCCGCTTCATGACCGACCGCGGCAAGATCACGCCGCGCCGGATCACGGGCACTTGCGCGAAACACCAGCGCATGCTCGCGATGGCGGTGAAGCGCGCGCGCTTGATCGCGCTCGTGCCCTACGTTCGCGAGTATTACCGCTAGCGGGAAAGGGAATCAGACATGGAAGTCATTCTTCTCGACGCCATTCCCAAGCTGGGAAACCGGGGCGAGATGGTGAAGGTGAAGCCGGGCTACGCCCGCAACTACCTCTTTCCGCGCAAGCTGGCGCTCCCCGCCAGCGAAGCCAACCGGCGCGTGTTCCACGAAACCGAACGCACGCTGATCAAGCGCGACATGCAGGCGATGGAGGCCGCGCGCGCGCAGGCGGGCAAGCTGGCCGGCGCGGCGTGCACCATCACGGTGCAGGTCGGCGAGGAAGACAAGCTGTACGGGTCGGTCACCAGCCTCGATATCGTGCGGCATCTGGAAGAGAAGGGGTACGAGGTCGATCGCCGGCAGATCATGCTCGAGGAGCCCATCAAGCAGCTCGGCGAGTATACGGTCAATGTGCGCCTGCACCGCGAGGTCATGGCGCCGGTCAAAGTGTCGGTGGTGAAGGAGTAATCGTCGCCCGAAGGAGGCCGCTGTGCTCGCCGTGATCATGGCCGGCGGCGTCGGTGAGCGGTTCTGGCCGTCCAGCCGGCGCCAGCGGCCCAAGCAACTCCTCGACCTCACGGGCCGGGGCAGCATGATCCGGCTGACGCTCGCCCGGCTCGAGGGCGTGGCGGCACCGGACGAGATCTACGTGCTCACCAATCGCGAGCAGCGCGACGCGATCCTGGCCGAGGTTTCGAGCCTGGTGCCCGCCGCGAACGTGATTGGTGAGCCGGACGTGCGCAACACGGCGCCGTGCATCGGACTCGCCGCCGTGGTGGCCCGCGCGCGCGGCGGTGATCGTACGATGCTGGTGCTGCCGGCCGATCATCTGGTGACGCCGGTGGAACGGTTCCGCGAACTCGTGCGGGCTGGCGCGCGGCACGTGGAGTCGCACGCGGACCTGCTGACCCTCGGCATCCGGCCCACGCGCGCCGAGACGGGTTACGGCTACATCCGTCTGGCGGAACCGGCGGGCGACGGCGCGGCGCCGCTCTTCCGGGTGGAGGCCTTTCTGGAGAAGCCGGACGCGGAGCGGGCACGCCGGCTGGTGGCCGACGGGTGCCTGTGGAACAGCGGCATGTTCATGTGGCGGACCGACACGGTCCTGGGGGGAATCGCAACCCACCTTCCCGAACTGGGAACCGTCCTGGACCGCATCGCCGCCGGGATGGGAACGCGACCGCTGGCGGAGGTGTTGAACGAGGAGTACTCCCGGGCTCCCGCGATCTCGATCGACTTCGGCCTGATGGAAAAGGCGCGGAACGTCGTGGCACTCCGGGCGGACTTCGAGTGGAACGACGTCGGCAGCTGGGAGTTCATCCGCGACGCGCACCCGGCGGATGGTGACGGCAACGTCGTGGTCGGCGACCACATTCTCATCGACGGAAGCAACAACACCATCGTATCACGCGATCGACTGGTTGCGATCGTCGGCGTGGATGATATTGTCGTGGTCGAGGACGGCGGTGCCATCCTCGTGTGCCGGCGCGACCGGGCACAGGACGTTAAACGGGTCGTGGCGGAACTGAAGGAACGGGGCCGCGAGGACCTGACCTAGCACGGAGGAAGCAAGGACATGAGGGCAATTCGGATTCTACTGCCGGTGACGTTGGTCGCGGCCGGCCTGATGGCGGGCGCCTGTTCCCGCTCGAGCGAGAAGGCCGCGCTCGACGTCCCCGAAGATCAACTCGCCGCCACCGTGGAGGACTGGCAGCTCAGCAAGGCGCAGTTCGAGGAGTTCCTGCGGCGTCTGCCCGAGTCCCAGCGCCGCCGCTTCGACACGCCCGAGGGTCGCGCCGAACTGGCCCTGCGCCTCATGCAGGAGGAGCTGTCGTACCGCGAGGCCAGGCGGCTGAAGCTCAACGAGAACGAGGCCGTCGCCCAGCAGATCGAGGACGCGACTCGCACCATCCTCGTGACCGAGTATCTGCGCGAGTACGTGGACTCCAAGGCGCGCCCCACCGACGAGGAGCTGCACGAGTACTACGAGACGCATCCCGACCAGTTCACCGTGCTGGCCACGATCCGCG
>DASTOO010000456.1:0-11680 GCA_035762505.1 Candidatus Krumholzibacteriia bacterium | reverse complement strand
GCGTAGTCATGAAGGACGAGCGACTCCTGCGCGAGCCTCACAGTTCCATTGAATGGCTGCAGCGCGCCATTCATCGCAAGAATGGCGCGTGATTGAGGAGCCGGGAGGCATGTTGATCGAGCCTACGGCTCCTTTCTCTTCGCTCCCGCGCACTAAGCCGCTCGCCCTTCGCACAACTATGCGGAGGTGCCCCATATGCGACACATCTTACTTACGCGCGTGCTGACGATCAGCGCGCTTCTCACGTCCTCTCCGCTGAACGCCATGCCCGTCCATGAGTGGAGCAATCGGTTTGGCGGGACAGGCCTGAACACGGCCTACGATGTTGCGGTCGATGGATCGGGCAACGTCGTGGTTGTCGGCACATTTGCGGGTTCGATGAACGTCGGTGGCTTGACGCTCACCAGCGCCGGCAGCCAGGACATCTTCCTGGCGAAGTTCGATGCAAATGGTGTGCACCAGTGGAGCCAGAGGTTCGGTGGCCTGGGTGCCGATGGCGCCAGAGCCGTGACGGTTGACGGCGCGGGCAATATCACCATGACCGGGTACTTCAGAGGACCCGTGAGCTTTGGTGGCGCCCCGCTGGCGGGCCGCGCAGCACTGGATGTCTTCGTGGCCAGGTTCGACGCCTCCGGTCTTCACCAGTGGAGTCAGTGGTACGGAAGCTCAAACGGCGACGAGGGCCAGGACATCGTCGCCGATGCGTCGGGCAATGTGATCGTGACCGGACACTATAGTGGCGCCATCGACTTTGGCGGAGGCGCGGTGACACCGGGGATTGGCAGCCTGGACGTCTTCGTTCTCAAGCTGGATGCCGCGGGCGTCCACCAGTGGAGCAAGGGAATCGGCAACCTCAACCCCGACATCGGCTACGGTGTCGCGGTCGACGCGTCCAACAGCGTCCTTGTTACCGGGACATTCAATAATACCGTCAATTTCGGCGGGGGTCCTCTTACCAGCGCCGGTTTGAGCGATGTGTTCGTGGTGAAGTACGACGAGGGCGGTGCCCACCAGTGGAGCACGCGGCTGGGTGGACCCACCGCCGACGTGGGTTACGGTATCGGCGCGGGTGCGGGTGGCAGCGTTGTTGTGACAGGAACCTACAACGGTGCGTTCGTGGTGAACTACGACACGGACGGTGCGCAGCAGTGGATCCAGAGTTTCACGAGCAGCGACATGGTGCAGAGCCTGGATCTCGCCGTCAGCCCGGCAGGCATGATCGCCATTACCGGCAACTTGCGCGGGACGACGGACGCCGGTGGCGGGCCTCTCACCAGCGCCGGCGACGATGATGTGTTTCTTGCCCTGTGCGAACCGACCGGCGCTCATATCTGGAGTCAGCGCTTCGGTAACAGCGGGGACGACTGGGGCCATGGTTGTGCGTTCGACCCGTCGGGCAACTTGATTGCGACGGGAATATTCTCCGCCTCCGTCGACTTCGGGGGCGGACCGCTGGTCAGCGCCGGCCTGTCCGACGTCTTTGTAGTGAAGTTCGGTGATGACGTCGCGGACACGACGCCTCCCCTGATCACCTGTCCCGCCGATGTTCAGGTCGAGCAGACGGGGCCCGCCGGAACACCCGCCACGCACCCGGTGATTGCGGTGTTTCTGGCCTCCGTCTCGGCGTCGGATGACACGGACCCGGCTCCTGTCATCACGCACGACGCGCCCGACGTCTTTCCGACCGGGGCGACGGTCGTGACGTTTCACGCCATGGATGCGTCGGGCAACGGCGCGGAGTGCACGGCCACGGTTTCAGTCCTCGACGCGACACCACCGCGGATCACGGTTGTCCTGGATAAGAACGTGCTGTGGCCGCCCAATCACAAGTTCGTGACGGTGTGTGCGGAGGTGACCGTGACGGACGACGGCAACACCACGCCGGAGTTCTGGCTGGTTTCCATCACGTGCAATGAGCCCGCGAACGGGAGCGTAAACGGCCGCGCATCGCAGGACATCCGGGGCGCGGCGTTCGGAACGCCCGACCTGTGCTTCGACCTGCGCGCGGCACGCGCGGGGAATGGCAGCGGACGGGTCTACCAGATCGTCTATGCCACCAGTGATGCCTCCGGCAACACCGTCTACGAGACGGTGCAGGTCCGGGTACCGCACGACCTCTCGGACCTGAGCGAGTATGGGGCGTCGGCTGCACTGACGTCGGTGCATCCCAATCCGTTCAATCCGCAGACGACGCTGGAGTACTCTCTGGCGAAGGAAATGCGGGTGAGCATCGCCATCTACAACGCCCGGGGAGCACTGGTGCGCCGTCTGGTGGATCAGGTCATGCCCGAGGGTGGACACCGCGTGACCTGGAACGGCGTCGGCCAGGACGGCCGCCCGGTCGGCTCCGGGATCTACTTCGTGGCGCTGGCCGCCGGTTCCCAAACGGAAACGCGCAAGATCGTTCTGCTGAAGTGATATGGAAGCGGCTGTCGTCAAGTTGATTTAGGTTTGGAGAGGGTCAGCAATGCTGACCCTCTCCTGTTTTGTGGTCGGGAGGAGAGCGGTTCACCGACGATCATCAGACTGATATTCGCGGGTTACGCCGAAGCGATACCGCACTCGCATGTGTTCGTCCGGAGCTGCCTCTCTCTAGTCTCGCGGGTTGGAGCGTGACGCCCGTACCGCATACTTAAAACGAGGATTCTCCTGTCGGAGCTCTCCTCCCGACCTGGTTCGTTCAAGCCTGCGCGGCCACGCAGTGCAAAATGGCCCAGATAAAGCCCGCGAGCTCGCGGGCAACCGCAGTGATGGCGACGTGACGATGCTTTCGCTGATCGAGTCGCCAGAACTTCTTCGAGAGACGGTGCTGGGCCTTGATGGCGATCGCGACGACGGCTGCAGGCTGTCCCTGACGCCGGCGCTTGAGCACGATGTCGGCCGCGCAACGATGACGATTGTTCCAGGCTGCCTCGACGAGCAGGCGTCGTACATGGATGTTGCCCGCCTTGGTGATTGGCCCGCGTCGCTCGCGCTCGCCGGAGGAACGCTCGGAAGGAACGAGACCCAGGAATGACATGAGGGCGCCTGGTGAACGGAAGCGACGGATGTCGTCGATCTCGCACAGGAGCGTCATCGCGGTGAGCGTCTTGACACCGCGCAGACAGCACAGCGCTTCGACGGCCAGTCGATACGGCGATGCTTGAGACATGCGCAGGATCTCATCGTCGAAGGAGTTGCGCTGCATCTCGAGATACTCGAGGTGTTCGAGCTCAGCCGCGAGGGCGATGTGTAACGGGCCCTCGAGTTGGTCACGAAGTTGAGCAAGCCAGCCGCGGTGCGTTTTGGTCCATGTACTCTTGCCCTCGCGGAAGACGATGCCCTGGGTGCGCAGGATCCCGGAGATGCGGTGCTTGGTGGAGGCGGCGTAGCACTGATAGGTGTAGCGCAGACGCAGCAGGCGGCGCAGGGCCTCCTGATCGGGTGAAGGCACGTGGACCGGGGTGAGGTGGCCGCTGCGGTACAACTTCGCCAGCATGACCGCGTCGAGGCGGTCAGTCTTGCGGCGATCGCCGGGCTTGCGCGGGATGAGCGAGGGCGCAATGACGTCACACGAGAAGCCGTCTCGAGCGAGCGTGCGATGCAGAACAAAGCCGGCGCCGGATGCCTCGTAGCAGGCTCGAACGGTGCCACGTTGGGAGAGCTGTCGGAACAGACGCCGCACCTTCATCAGATCGCCGGAAAGACGGACAACGTCCGCATCGGCTCTATCGCCATCGAGGACCGCGGCGGTGATGGATTCCTGGTGCACGTCGAGACCGACCCAGATAATATTGGTCATGGCTGGACCCTCCTCCGATAAAACGGTTGAGTGCTTCGTCACTCATGTAGCTCTGGTCAGACCCTCTGACCAACCTACGATAAACGGGGGGTTCAGCCGCTTCTATATGGTCTAGCCCCCGCCCCACGGTGCCCTCCGGCACCAACCTTGCAGGTCATCCGTCCGCACCATTCCCCGTGGAGGACGATATGACCTCGAAGTCGCATGGACCGTCGGCCGTCGCCGAGAACCTTCGGTCTCTCATCACGGAAGAGCAGGATCCTGCGGCCGTCCAGGCGGTGTGCTCGCGCGTGCAGCAGATCCTCACCTCCGGCGAGACCATCCTGTACGTCGCGGTCCAGAAGAAGCCCGTCGTCAACGTGTCGCCGGAATGCGTCGTCCTGACCAACCGCCGCTTCATCGTCTACCGGCCCAGCCTCCTCGGCCGCGTCACGTTCGAAGACCAGATGTGGCGCGACCTCCACGACGCGACCCTCCGCGAGAACATCGTGGGGGCGACGTTCACGCTGGCGACCGTCACCGGGCGCGTTCTCACCATCGAACATCTGCCCAAGGCGCAGGCCCGCCGTCTCTACGCGTTCGCGCAGGAGATGGAGGAGCGGGTCCGCGAGGAGCGGCGCGCGCTGGACCTCGAGGAGAAGCGCGCCGCCGCGGGCGGCGTCGTGGTCTCGGGGATCCCCGCGACGGGATCGGCCGCCGAGCCCCCGTCCCGGGACCCGGTCCAGCGCCTGAAGGCCCTCAAGGAGATGTACGACGCCGGTCTCATCTCGGCGGGCGAGTACGAGGCGAAGCGCGCCGAGATCGTCTCGCGCATGTAGAAACCCCGCGCCCGGCATTGACCCGCTTTCCCGGCCGGGTGTAAACTCTTCCCTGGACGTCAACCAGCCGCGGCGTCCCATCATGCCGGAACCCCGCTGGCAGAAACGCGGGCTGCCGCCCGCAACTCCCCTGATCGCCCTGTGCGTCGCGGTTTTCTACGCCGCGATCATCCCCGCGCCCGTCTCCGCGCAGGGACCATCGGTCGGCCTCTACTCCGACGCGGCCGGAAGCGGGTGCAGCCTCTCCGACAACTCCCAGGGGTTCTTCAACGCATACGTCGTGGTGCGCCCGGGTCCACAGGGCGTCTCGGCGGTTCAATTCTCCGCGCCGCCGCCGCCCTGCTTCACCGGCGTGTACGTCGGGGATCAGACGGTGGCGGGAACACTCGTGCTGGGCAATTCCCAGACGGGCGTGTCGGTGTCGTTGACCACCTGTTCGGCCTTCACCACCCACGTCCTCACCATCCAGTACTTCGGATACGGTACGACACCGCCGTGCTGCGAGTACCCGGTGCTGCCCGACCCCTTGATCGGGGAAGTCACGGTCGTCGATTGCTTCTTCAATACGGAGCCGGCGACCGGCGTCGTGAGCATGATCAATGCGGATGGCTCCTGCCCCTGCGCGGGGAACAGCCCGCCGAACCCGCCGGACTCTCCCATCCCGGCGCACCTGTCGGGCAATGTCGTTCTCGATCAGGTGCTTAGCTGGACGGCGACCGACCCGGACGACAACATCGCCGGGTACGACGTGTACTTCGGCACCGATCCGTCGCCGCCGCTGGCCGCGACCGGACTCACGACGGCTTCTTATGATCCCGGCCCGCTGGAGCCGGTGACAACGTACTACTGGCGCATCGTGGTGCGCGACGTGTTGGGGTCGGAGACGTCCGGTGACGTGTGGATGTTTTCCACGCGCCCGCAAAACTCGCCGCCCGGCGCGCCGCGCTTCCCGGTTCCGGCCGACGGTTCGACGGACCGGCCGATCGATCTGTCACTGCAGTGGTCGTGCACCGACATCGACGAAGAGGTCCTCGCGTACGACGTGTACTTCGGCGCCACAGCGGCGCCTCCCCTGGTTTCGTCGAACCAGGGCGCCACGAACTGGCCGGTGAGCGCGCTCGCCTTCAGCACGACCTACTACTGGCGCATCGTGGCGCGCGACCCGCCCGGCCACGAGACGGAAGGCCCCCTGTGGTCGTTCACGACGCGGCCGGAGAACTACGCCCCGAACGCCCCGGGCAATCCCGTGCCCGCCAACGGCGCGACGTCGCAGTCCGTCGACGTGGCGCTCAGGTGGTCGGCCACCGATCCGGACGGCGACGACATGACGTTCGACGTCTACCTGGGCACAATCAATCCTCCGCCGCTCGCGGCGTCGGGCATCGGCACGGTCCTGTACCAGCCATCGTCGCTCGACTACGCGACGAAATACTACTGGCGCATCGTCGCGCGGGACGAGCACGGCGCGTCCCGGGAGGGGCCGGTGTGGTCGTTCACCACGCGGCTTATGAACTATCCGCCCACGGTGCCCGCGGTACCGGTGCCGTCGAACGGCGCGACGTTCGTCTCGATCACGCCGGCGCTCTCGTGGCAGTGCTCCGACCCCGACGGAGAGCCGCTCTTCTTCGACGTGTATCTCGGCGCGGAGTCTCCGCCGCCGTTGGTCGCCTCCAGCATCGGCGCCAAGTCGTTCACACCCGGGCTGCTCGCGTACGCCACGCGCTACTACTGGCGCATTGTGGCACGCGACGCGCGGGGCGCGGAGACGACGGGACCGGCGTGGTCGTTCACCACCCAGCCCAATCCGGTCCAGGGCTCGATCGGCATATACGGCGACGTTGACGGCAACGTGTGCTCGCTGGCGGACGTGTCCTCCGGGATCGTCAACGCGTACGTGGTCGTCCGGCCCGGTCCCCAGGGTGTAACGGCGGTCCAGTTCTCGGCACCCATGCCGTCGTGCTTCACGGGAACGTACCTTGGCGATATGACCGCGGCCGGCACCCTCGTGATCGGCAACTCGCAGACCGGGGTGTCGGTGTCCCTGACGGGTTGTTCGTTCGAAGCGGAGCACGTGCTCACCATCCGCTACTTCGGGAGCGGAACGACGCCCGCCTGCTGCGAGCTTCCCATTCTCCCCGATCCCACGGTCGACGTGTTCGCCATCGTCGACTGCGCGTTCGAGACGGAAGTCGCCCGCGGCGTGGCGAGCCGCTTCAACGCGGATGTCTCGTGCCCGTGCAGCAGCAACAACCCGCCGGGTGTCCCGTCGAATCCGGTTCCATCCCACGCGAGCACGAACCGGCCCTGGACGCAGCATCTCGCGTGGCAGTGTCTGGACCCGGACGGCGATCCGCTCCGGTACGACGTGTCCTTCGGCACGGAGTCGCCGCCGCCGCTCGCCGCGGACAGTGTCGCCGCGACCTCCTGGGCGCTCGACACGCTGGCCTTCGCCACGACGTACTACTGGCGGATCACCGCGCGCGATTCGCATGGCGCCGTGTCGACGGGTCCGATCTGGTACTTCGCCACCAAAGCCAACGCGCCGCCGAACAAGCCCACGACGCCGAGTCCCTACCACGGCACCTCCGTGCTCGACGCCTCGTTGCTGACATGGAACGCGAGCGACCCCGACGGACAGGCGCTGACCTACGACGTCTACTTCGGCACGGAGGAGGACCCGCCGCTCGCGGCGACCGGAGTCCCGATCCGCAGCTGGGCCCCGGGACCGCTCCAGCCGGCGACGCGCTACTACTGGCGCGTGGTGGCGTCGGACGGCTTTCTCACGACCAGCAGCATGGTCTGGTACTTCACGCTGATACTGCAGGGGGACGCAGATCAGGACGGGCTCCTGACGACGGCGGACGCGTCGTGCGCCTTCCGGATGTCTCTCCATGACTTCGCGTGCGGGGGAGCGAGCGGGGCCACGGCCGCCGACGTCGACTGCAGCGACTGGCTGTCGCCGCGTGACGCGCGCTGCATCCACAAGCGCGTGCTCGACGGGAGCTGCTCCTTCTGCGACGCGGCCGGCGCGGCGCCGGTCGCGCTGTCGACGACGCCGGTGGTAACGCAGGGAAGCACCTGGGAGGACCAGGACACCCTGGTCCTCGAGCTCAACATATCCGGGGTTTCGTCGTTCGAGTCGTTCCTGTTCGCCATCGAGGACGATTCGTACGGTGGGAAGGGCAGGTTCCTGCGCGCCGAGCGGCGTGGTGCGAGCGCCGGCTGGGCCGCAGTCGCCGGGACCGACCGGAGTCCGTTCGCGTTCGTGGGCGGTTACACGACGTCGCGCACGGTGATCGTCTCGGCGATTCCGTTCGTCCGCATTCGCTACCAGATGGCGGCCAGCGGCCCCACCCGCCTGCGCGTCAGCGGTTACGCCGACGATCTCGTCGGCGCGGCGCCGCTCGAGCTCAGCTTCGGCGGCACCATCCCGGTGCTGATCTCGCGCTTCGACGCGCGCGCGACGGACGACGGCGTGGTACTCGCCTGGGAGCTCGGCGGTGACGAAACGGCGGAGCGCTTCACGGTGCTGCGGCGCGCGGATTCCGCGGATCTCCCCGCGATCGTGGGCGAGGGCGCCGTGGTCGGTGTCGCCGGCTCGTGGGTCGACACCTCCGTCGAGCCTGGCGCGACCTATCACTACGAGCTGCTCCTGCGCACGAGCGACGGGCAGGAGTTCCGTTCGCAAGTGGTGACCGTCACGATGGCGGACTACGCGCTCGCCCTCGGCCAGAATCACCCCAATCCCTTCAACCCGACCACGGTGATCCCGTACACGCTGTCGGGCAGGACGCCGGCGCGGGTGCGTCTCCTGATTCTCGACGTGTCGGGCCGTGTCGTGCGCACCCTGGTCGACGCAGTGCAGGCGGGCGGCTCGCGCGAGGTGGTATGGGACGGCCGCGACGACCGCGGCGGCCCGGTCTCAAGCGGCGTGTACTTCTACGTGCTGGACGCGGACAGGAAACGTCTCACCCGGAAACTCGTGCTTCTCAAATAGCGGGGCCGGCAAAACGCCCCGGGGCGAGATTCAGGACGCGGGTTGCGCGCGGTAGAAGCGGCGCATCTCGTCCATGGCGCGCTTCGCGAGGTCCGGCGGGATCGCTTGCGCCTCCGCGTTGATGTCCCACAGCTTGTACTTCTGCACGTACATCGGAAAGACGGAGTACACGTCGTCGTTGGTGACGATGGCGTGATTGATGTAGCTGCTGATGATGACCGGTCGCGCGCCCAGCGGCGCGCCGAAGAGATTCACCCCGTTGCTGTAATCGCCCGTGTCCTGCGTGCACCCGAGCCCCTCCTGGATCAGGGTGGGGGGAATGTCGACGTGTGCGGTCGTTTCCCGGATGCGACGCGCCTCCCGCCAGGGCAGGTAGATCAACAGCGGCACGCGCGTCTGGTAGCCGGTGAAGTTGCTGGTGTGCCCCCAGTAGTTCTCCCTGTTGTCGTTGAATTCCTCTCCGTGGTCCGACGTGATCACCACGATCGTGTTCTGGAGAATTCCGTCCGCTTCGAGCCGCGCGACGAGGCCGCCCACCAGCGAGTCGACCCAGCCCACCGAGTTGAGGTAGTCGTTCAGGAACGCCTCCGGGTTCCGCTCCCCGCTCGCCAGCGCGATGTTGAGCTTGCTCGCGGGCGTGAACCGTGCGAATTCCCGGGGATAGTAGTAGCTGAAGTGCGTGGACTTGTAGAACGCGAAACCGAAGAAGGGCCGTCCGGCCCGGTGCGAGTCAGCCGCGAAACGATAGAGGCGGTCGGTGAGGTCGCGATCATTCGCGTCCGCGCTCCTGCCCTCGAAGTCCTCGTGGACCTCGATGTCACGGAACATGCCGTCCTTGATCTTGTGGCGCTGGAAGTGTGAATCCGCGAAGATCCCGAAGCGGTAGCCGTTCTCCTCGAGGACGTCGATCAGCACGGGATTGTCGACGGCGGCGCTGTTCGCCTTGACCGCGGCCCAGTAGGTCGGGTGGATGCCGTAGAAGATCGAAAACACGCCGCTCGGCGTGGAGTTTCCGGAACTGTAGTGACTCTCGAAAACGGACGAACGGCCCGCGAGCGCGTGCATGTGCGGTGTCACGCGCTCGTTCAGCGCGTCCGCCCGCCAGCTCTCCAGGAGCAGCACCAGGATATTGGGGCGGCGCGCGACGCTCGTCGAGTCGCACACGATCTCCCGCAGCGGATAGGCGAGGGCGAGGCCGGACTCGGATTCCGACGAGCCCGGGGTCTCCGCGATGGCGGTGAGCCGGTCCGCGTACTTCACGGCGTGGCGGTGCGACGTGATCGGCAGATAGAACGGCAGGCGCAGCGTCATGTCGGTGAACCGCGTGTCGTTGCGTTCGTAGGCGAGGACGTGGAGTCCCTGGCTCGCCGCGTAGGACACGACCGCCAGCGCGATCAGCGCCGCCGCAAAGCGCCCCCGGCGCCGGATGCGGCCCGCGAGGCGGAAGAGCACCCACAGCAGGCCCCCCACCACGCCCAGCACCGCCACCGCGATAGCGAACGTGGTCCCGCTGATTCCGATCCCGCTGAAGTTCTGGAAGACCAGATCGATCCAGAACGCGTCCACGTGGTAGCGGTACACCCGGTAGACCGTGGCGTCGACCAGCAGGTAGAACAGGGTGCCGCCGATGAAGGTCGCGCACAGGGCCGTCGCGAATCGGGGCCAGGCCGCGAACAGGCCGAAGAGCACGCTCACCAGGATCTGGATGACGAGCAGGTAGTACCCGAGGAATACGAGACCCGCGTACACGCCGGCGATGGAGAGACCCGACGTCCCATCAAGGTAGCGCGTCAACGCCAGGAACAGAAACGGGAGGGTCAGGCCCAGCAACGCGATGACGCGGCCATAGGCGCCGGCGCGGGCGTCGAGCCACGCGCGCGCGGTCTTCAGGGCGGATGGGCTGTTCATTCTTCCGGGTGCGGGCGGTCGCGGTTCGGGGCGCGCGAGCGCCGCAGGGGAGCTATTTTACCCGTTTCGGACGGAGTTCCACAGGAAAAGTTGGGCCGGTCGCCGGCCGACCGCCGGCTATTTCAAGAGCAGGATCCGGCGCGCGTCCACCGTCGCCCCGCCTACCGTCAGCCGGCAGAAATAGACCCCGCTCGGCAACGGACGTCCGCCCTCGTCGCGCCCGTCCCACACGGCGGTGCCGGAACCGGCGGGCACCGGCCCGTCGAAGAGGACCGCCACGCGCCCGCCGCGCACGTCGAAGACCTCGAGGGCCGCGCGCGACGAAGCCGCGATCGTGTACGCGATGGTGGCGTCCGACCGGAACGGGTTGGGATGAACCGCGCCGAGCGAACCTGCCGCGGGCGCGGGCGTTTCCACCGCCGTCGCGGTTTCGAAGAAGCGGTAGATGCGGCCGTCGAAGGACGCGAAGTACAACTCGCCGGCCGCGTCGACGCCGAACGAGGGGATGAGCCCCGGCCACGACTCCTCGTGGAGCGTCTGGTTCACCGGCGGGTCGACACCGTTGTAGGAGAGCGCCCACACGACCCCTTCGATGTAGTCCGCGTAGACGTAAAGCCCGGTGAGACTCGTCTGGGTGGGCCCGCGATAGACGAACCCGCCTGTGATGGAGGCCCCGCCGGTGTGCGGATACTGGTACACGGGCAGGTCGATGTCGAGGCCGACGGTGTCGCACGCCGGCGGCAAGTAGCACATGGTGCCTTCCGTGCGCGGCCAGCCGTAGTTGCGGCCCTTGCGAACGATGTTGATCTCCTCCCACGTGTCCTGGCCGACGTCGCCGAGCCAGATCTTTCCGGTCACGGAATCGATGCTGAACCGCCACGGGTTGCGGAAGCCCCACGCCCAGATCTCCGGCAGGCCGCCACCGCCGGCAAACGGGTTGCCCGGCGGTATCGCATAGGGCGTGCCGCTGTCCACGTCGATGCGCAGCACACTTCCCATGGCGGTGGAGGTGTCCTGACCGTTGTTCGACGGATCGTTACCGTTCGCACCGTCGTCGCCGAGACTCCAATACAGCAATCCATCGGGGCCAAAGGCGATCTGACCGCCCTTGTGCGCGTTCGTAGTGGCCTGCACCTCGAGCAATCGCACTTCGGTTGCGGGATCGAGGGTCTGGTT
>DASTOO010000455.1:0-2749 GCA_035762505.1 Candidatus Krumholzibacteriia bacterium | reverse complement strand
CGAGCGGCACGGGCCCGACGTCCCCGCCGCGTTTCGCGCGCGCGGCGTGCCGGCGCGCGTCGACGACGAAGCCGTCCACGCACGTGCGCAGGTACGTTCGGAAGCGCCCGCGCGCCGGATCGTAGCGCTCGAAGAACGGGGCGTCCACCGCGTCGGCGAAGAACCCCTGGGTCAGATCCTCCGCGTCCTCCGGGTTCTCGCGCCAGCGCAGACGCACGTATTTGTACACGGGCTTCCAGTAGCATGTGATGAGCGCGTCGAGTCCGCGCCGCCGCGTCTCCGCCTCGCTGCTCCGCGCCAGCGAGAGCAAGGAGTGACGCGTCGGGGGAAACGCGTCGCTGATTCCGGCGCCGGGTGGACGTCGCTCCTTCATGGGACATGATTATACCAGCCCCGGAGCTGCGCGGAACATGCCCGGCGGCGAGTTCGGCGTCGCGGGCGGCGGAAGCAAATGCTATAATTGATGACGGTTTCGGGCCCCGCCCGCTGTAACGTCGATCCGCCCACATGAGGAGGAGCCGTGCCTGCCACGTTCCGTTCGCTGACCGCTATCGCCCGTGCCGCTGTAACGTTCACTCTCACTGCCATCACGGCGTTCGCCACGGCGTCCGCGCAGGGTCCGAATGCGCCGGAGCTCGAGCGTCTGTCCCGGGAGTACCGGCAGAAGCTCGAGTCGTCGCGCGACGCCCGCTATCTGCGGCTCGTGCAGACTCCGGACGCCGCGCAGCGCGCGCTCAACGACAGCCCGGACCTGGAATTGATGTTCGTGCGCCCGGACGGCATGCCGGCGTTCTTTCAACTGCACAACCTGAACGCCGCCAAGTCGGTCCGGACGTGGGATGTCTGGCCCGTCGGCGTGGGAGGCGGGGCGTACTCGGCCAACGGAGCGACGACCGCGGCGGGCGAGCTTGCGGTGTGGGACGGCGGCGCGGTTCGCACCACGCACCAGGAGTTCACGGGGCGTGTGACGCAGATGGACGCCGCCGGGGCGAGCATCCAGCACGCGACGCACGTGGCGGGCACCATGGTCGCCGCCGGTGTCAGCGCCAGCGCGCGCGGCATGTCGTATGCGGCTCCCCTGCACGCGTACGAGTGGACCTTCGACACGGCGGAGATGGCGACGGCCGCCGCCAACGGCCTGCAGGTGTCGAACCACTCCTACGGTTTCGCGAGCGGCTGGGAGCTCAGCGGCTCCTGGTACTGGTTCGGTGATATCTCCGTGAGCGCGACCGAGGACTTCGGGTTCGGTTTCTACGACGACAGTGCGCGCGAATATGACGAGGTTGCGTACAACGCGCCCAACTACCTCATCTGCGTGTCGGCGGGGAACGACCGCAATGACGCCGGCCCGACTCCGGGCGGCTCGCACTACCACTGGAACAACGGATGGGTGCTGTCGAACGACACGCACGGCGCCGACGGCCAGAGCGGCGGGTACGACACGGTGAGCTGGACCGGGAACGCCAAGAACATCCTGACAGTGGGTGCAGTGAACGACATCGCGGCCGGTTACTCGGCGCCGGCCAACGTCGTGCAGGCCGCGTTCTCGAGCTGGGGCCCCACGGACGACGGGCGCATCAAGCCCGACGTCGTGGCCAACGGCGCGGCCCTCACCTCGTGCAACAATTCGGCCGACAACACCTACGCGTCGCTCTCCGGCACGTCGATGTCGAGTCCCAGCGCGGCGGGCTCGGTGAACCTGGTCGCGCAGGAGTATGAGACCGTCACCGGCATCAGTCCGCTCTCAGCGACGGTCAAGGCCATCGTGATCAACGCGGCCGACGAAGCCGGGCTGAACGACGGCCCCGACTTCCAGAACGGCTGGGGCCTCCTCAATACGAAGCGCTCGCTCGACATCGTCCACGGTGTCGGCGGCAACGTGGGCGTGCGCGAAGCGAATCTCGCGGCCGGACAGACGGACGAGTACTACTTCGCGGTGACGACGCCCGACGACATCCGCGTCACCCTGGTGTGGACCGATCCGCCCGGCACGGTGGGTGCAGCCGTCCTCGACAACAACGCGCCGAAGCTCGTCAATGACCTGGACGTGGTGATGATCGACCCAATCGGCGGTGCCACCTACGAGCCGTGGGTCATGGACCCGACGCTCCCGGGCAACGCCGCGAACACGGGCAGCAATCACGTCGACAACGTGGAGCAGATCGACGTCGCCGCCGCGTCGCTCGGCGTCTACAAGGTGACGGTGAGCCACACCGGCGCGCTCAGCGGCGGCTCGCAGAATTACTCGCTTGTGTGGCGGGGCATGCACGAGTCGCCCACACCGGTGCAGGGCGCGGCGCGCGCGCCGTCTTTCTGGATCGGCGATCCGCGCCCCAATCCGGTCGCGGGTTCGGCCACGATCGACTTCGGCGTCGCTGCGCCGGGCACGGTTTCGATCCACGTGTACGACGTCGCGGGGCACCGGGTGGCGACGCTGCTCGACCGCAGCGCGCGCCCGGCCGGCGCCGGAACGGTGACGTTCAACACGTCGAAGCTCGCGTCGGGCGTGTACTTCGTGCGCATGGAATCATCCACGCAGACGACGACGCGCAAGATCACCGTCGTGAAGTAGCACCGGACGAATCGTCCGGAAAATCATGAGCGCCGGTCCCGCGGGGCTGGCGCTCTTGCTTCAGCGCCGGAGGAAGAGGCGCGCGTAGGTGAGGGGAGAGACGAGTGCGCGCTTGCTGGCGACCGCGTCCCGGGCGGCGGTCATGCGGCGGATCCACTCGAGGTCGTCGGGTCGCGC
>DASTOO010000454.1:0-10007 GCA_035762505.1 Candidatus Krumholzibacteriia bacterium | reverse complement strand
ACCAACGACGCCGGCAGCGTGATCCAGGAGATCAACTCCTTCGTGACGGTCGAGGTGCAGAACGCCTCGACGCAGGCCGCCGGACGCGGGACCCTGCTCAACACGCAGTTCCAGCTCCTCCAGGGCCAGCGCTCGATGGCGGAGACGTACACCTTTGCGGAGTCCATCGTGCTCATCATCCGTGACGACGCCGGCAACGCGCCCGCCGCCACCGAGGTGATCAACGTGTCGCCGGGCAACCCGAGCGAGATCAAGCTGTCGAGCAACCCCAAGTGGGTGGGCGGCAACAAGCACGCGACGGTTCGCGCGCGCGTCGTGGACGCGTACGACAACGGCGTCCCCGAGCAGCCGGTCGTGTTCAACCTTCTCTCGGGTGACGGCGCGCTCTCGCCAATCGATTCCCTCACCCAGGACGACGGCGTGGCGCGGAGCGACTTCCACGCGGCGCGCGAGCCGCAGGTGAGCCGCGTGCGCGCGGTCTCCGGGGCCCTCGCCGCCGAGCTCGACATAGAGACCGCCTTTGTGGATCCCAACGCGGGGGGCGGCTACATCTCGAATTATCCAAACCCGTTCCATCCGGGTGAAACGCCGACGACGATCGCCTACAAGTTGTCGGACAACGCCAACGTCACGCTGCGCATCTTCACGCTGACGGGAGGGCTCGTCTTCGAGAAGACCTTTGCCTCCGGGCAGCAGGGCGGAACGGCGGGCCTGAACACGTTCGCGTGGGACGGCCGCAACGGCGACGGCCAGGTCGTCGCCACCGGCGGCTATGTCCTGCAGATCCAGGCCAACGGCAACGGCGAGACGCTCCACTCCATGCGCCGCAAGATCGCGGTCGTTCGCTGATCGGAGGAGATGACATGAAACGCATCGGACTGATTCGATCGATTCTGACGAGGATGAACGACCGCGCCGGTTCCCGGCCGCGTGCCGGGGCATCGCTCGCGCTGGCCGTGGCGGCGATGGCCGCCCTCGGCCCGGCGCGAGTGGCCGCGGAGAACGCGAGCTACGGCATTCCCGGCGACTGGCTCGCTCAATATGTAACGGCGCGGTCCGTCGGCATGGGCGGCGCGTTCGTCGCGGCGGCCGACGACCCGCTGGGCGCGGTGTGGAATCCGGCGGGGCTGGTGCTGCAGTCACAGAACAGCTTCGCCATCGAGACCGCGCGCTACTTCGAAGGCACGTCGGTCAACGCCTTCAGCTTCACGGTCCCGGCCCGGCGGCTGCCCACCATCGGCTTCACGGTGCTGGCGCTCAACTCGGGCGAGTTCGAGCGGACCAACGAGCTCAACGAGTCGCTGGGCGAGTTCAAGCAGAGCGACCTGGCGTTCCTGATCTCGGCCTCCAAGGCCGTTTCGCCGCGGCTGTCGTTCGGCGCCAACGTCAAAGTGGTGCGCCAGCGCGTCGAGGAGTTCGACGCGTCCGGCGTCGGCTTCGACCTCGGCGCGATGTTCAGTCTCACTCCGCGGCTGCGCCTGGGCGCATCGGTGCTCAACATCGGCGGCCCGACGCTCGCCGCGCGCGAGATCGACGAGACCTTCCCGGTGGAGGTGCGCGGTGGGTTCGGCTTCGGATACCTGAGCGGCCGCGGGCTCCTTTCCGTGGAAGTCGACCATCGTGACGGACCGGGCACGACCTTCCGGGCCGGCACCGAGGTGTGGCTGTACGAGATGTTCGGCCTGCGCGCCGGCTACTTCGAGAACGAGCCGGCGGGCGGTTTCAGCTACCGCGTGAACCCCGCGCTGCAGTTCGACTACGGCATGTCCGACCACGAGCTGGGCATCGTCCATCACGTGGCGCTCGCGTACAAGTTCGGCGGCTTCTTCGCCCACTCCACCGCGTCGCCCGCCGTGTTCTCGCCGCTGGGTGAGAACTCGGTGACCAAATTCGAGATCAAGTCGCGCACCAAGGCCGACACCAAGGAGTGGCGCCTCGCGATCGAGAACAAGCACGGCGAAGTGGTGCGCTCGTTCGGCGGCCTGGGCGTTCCGCCCGCGCACGTCATGTGGGACGGCAAGGACGAGAACGGGATGACGCTGCCCGACGGCATGTACCGCTACCGCATGACCGTCGTCGACGACGAGGGACGCGTCATCCGTACCGAGGAGAAGACCGTGGAGATCACCACGTCCGGCCCGCAGGGCGACGTTCCGGTGATCGTCGACTGACGAGGAGACACCATGCGGACGAAGACGACACTCATTGCGAAACTCCTTCGACGCCTTCGCACCGCCTTCGCGGTGGCGGCGCTGATAGCCGCCGTCACCGCGGGGAGCGGTCGGGCGGGCGCGCCGGCGGAGCCGCTGTCCGACATCGGACTCGCGCTCGATGCGGCGCGGCGCCTGCCGGCGCCCGAGCGCGCGGCCGCGATCACCGAGCTCGACCGCCGGATGGTCGCGTTCCTGGACAGCGACGTTCCCGACGGGCAGAAGGCGTCCGCCCGCTTCCTCGCGGGCGAGATCAAGTTCGCGCTCGGCCGTTACGATGAAGCGACCCGGTCGTTCCGCGACGCCGAGAAGGACGCAAAGAAACTCCCGCTCGCCGACGACGCCGCGCTGGCCGCGATCCAGTCCCTGGAAGCGGCGGGGCGCGACGACGAGGCCGAGAAGGAATGGGTCAAGTGGCTGCGCGCCAATCCGAACTCGCCCGCCCGCGCGGAAGCGATGATCGCACGCTGCTGGAATGCGATCCGGCGCGACAGCGTGAGCCTCGCGAGCTCGGTCATCGCCACCGCGCGCCGCGAGAGCCCGTGGATCGCGGGCGATCCGCGCGTGACGCTGGCCGAGGCAACCATCGCGTTCGCGGAAGGACGCTTCAATGACGTGACCGTCGAGCCGAGCGGGTCTCCGCTCGACCCGGCGTGCGTATACCTGCGCGCGCTGGCCGACGAAGCCGCGGGGCGGCCCCTCAAGGCCGCCGCCCGCTACCAGGAAGTCGCGGATCGCTACAACGATCCCCGCCTGCGCGACGTCGCGCTCCTCGCCAAGGCCAACGTGTATCTCAAGAGCGGCGCGCACGCGAGTGCGGCCGAGGAATTCGCGAAGGTGGTCGAAGCGGTGAGCTCCGACGGCGTGCGCGCCGAGGCGCGCCTGCGTCAGGCGGCCGCCACCGTCCTCGCCGGTGATTTCGACGGCGGAACGGAGCGACTGCGCGCCGTTGCGTCCGAGTACATGGGAACGCCGGTGGCGGCGCGCGCCCAGATGGTGCTGGGCGAGGTGCTGTTCCAGGCGGAGCGCTACGAAGAAGCGATCGTGGAGTTCAACCAGGTGCTGACCCGTTACTTCCAGCACGGCCTCGCCTCGCTGGCGCAGTACCGCGTGGGGCGCTGCCTCGACGCGCTGGGAAGGCACCCCGAAGCGACCGGCGCCTACCAGACGGTCGTCTCCGGATACCCGACCTCGCGCGAGGCGCCGGCCGCGGCCTACCTCGCGGGCGTGGGACTGTTCACGCAGAAGCGCTACCCCGCGGCGGCGCCGTACTTCCGGCTCGTGCTCGACCGCTATGCGCCGGTGCGCGGCGAGGGCACGATTGAATTCGAGACGCCGGAGAAGCAGGAACTGGTCGAGGCATCGTTGTGCCTGCTCGAGCTCTCGTACCATCGCGCCGGCAACCTGGGCCTGCTCTCGGGCATTCCGCACCTCGTGCTGCAGCGCATGCCGCCGAGCAAGTCGCCCTGGCGCGCCAACGCGCTCCTCATCGACGCCGACGCGCTGGCCGCGCAGGGCCGGCACGAAGAAGCGCAGCAGATGCTGACGCAGGTGCTCGCCGAGTTCAACTCCGCCGACGTGGCCGTGCCCGCGTACCGCCTCCTCGCGTGGTCGTACTCCCAGGAGGGCAAGCTCGACCTCGCCATGCAGTCGCAGGACCGGATGCTGGCGCGCTACGGATCGAGCGGCGCCGCGAGCGACCTGAGCTTCGCCTATCTCAACAAGGCGCACATTCTCTTCAATGAGAAGAACTACAAGGAGGCGGCGAAGGCGTACGAGTCCTTCCTCACGAGCTTCTCGTCGCACCCCGACCGCGCGCAGGCTCTCTACCAGGCGGGTATGTGCTACCTCCGTCTCGGCCACGACGGCGACGCGGTGGACCGCTGGGAGGAAGTGTCGACGATCGATCCGACCGCGCCCATCGCCGAGAAGGCGCTGGTGCGGGCGGGCGACGTGTACTTCACCGCCGGTCACTACGACAAGGCCAAGCGGTGCTACGAAAACCTGGCCGCGAACTTCGCCGAGAGCCGCTCGGCCGCGGTGGGGATGCTCCGCATCGCGCAGTGCGACTACAACGCCGGCCGCTATCCGGAGTCCGTCGCGGCGTTCTCCGGCGTCATCGAGCGCTTCCCCACCCACGCGGTGGCCGCGGAGGCGAAGCGCGGGATCGAGCAGGCGCTCTATCAGCTCGGCCAGAACGATGACGGGGAGACCGTGCTCGCCGAACTGGTGGAGCGGTTCCCCTCGAGCGCGTTCGCCGCGGACGCGCAGTTCGAGATCGCGCTGCGGCGCTACCAGGCGAAGGATTATGAAGGGGCCGCCGACGCGTTTCGCCGCGTCGTGAGCCAGTTCCCCTCGTATTCGGCGGGCGACCGCGCGCTCTACCTCATGGCCGATTCCTACAGCCAGGCGGGGCGCCCGGCCGAAGCGCGCAGCGCTTACGAACAGTTCGTGAGCTTCTTCCCCAAGAGCGAGTACCGCGCAACCGTCCAGCTGCAGCTCGGCGCCAGCCGCTTCGCGGAGGGCGACTACATGCGCGCCGCGGTGGACTTCACCGCCGTCCTGTCCGACAGCGTGCCGGCGGAGGTCGCTTCGGCGGCCCGCTACAACCTCGCCCTGTGCCATCGCATGCTCGGCGAGGTGGAGAAATCGCGTGAGATGCTGGAGCAGTATCGCGCCGACAACCCGCGCGACGAGCGCGCGGGTGACATCGCCTACCAGCTGGGCGCGATCCACGAGGACGCGGGTCGTTACCAGGAGGCGGCGCGCGAGTACGACGTCGCGCTGGCCGGCAAGCTCGACGCCTCCATCCGGGTCGAGGCGCAGTTCCGCGCGGGCTACTGCCACGAGCAGTCCGGCGACGACAAGGCCGCGCTGGCCGCGTACGCGCGCGCCGCGCGGCACGACGAGAAGGCGAATCCGTACCGTCTATCGTCGCTGGCCCGCAGCGCGGCTCTATACGAGAAGAACAAGGATTTCGGCAAGGCGCTCGCGGCCTACAAGGACCTCATCAAGAACGCGACGGATCCGGAGCTCGTCGTCGCGGCCAAGGAACGTGCCAACGAGCTCGAGTCCGCCGGCAAACGGCAGTAGAGGAGGCAACCGATGTTCAGCGAGTTCAACTGGTGGAAGCTGACGGCCGAAAGTCCGTCAATGATCACCCTGATCGTGTTCAGCATCGTCACATTCGGTGTTGCGATCGAGAGGGCCGTCTATTTCTGGCGCCGGCGCGGGAATCCCGATACCACGGCGCAGGAAGTCGCCCAGCGCATGCGCAAGGGCGAGGTCAAGGAAGCCGTGTGGACGTGCGAGCACAGCAACCACCCGGTGGGCGCCGTGCTCGGGGCCGTGGTGGCTCCGGCGGACGAGGCTTCGGACGTGGACGAGCGCATTTACGTCGCGTTGAGCCGCCAGAAGCTCCTGTTGGAACGCAACCTCAACGTGCTGGGAACCATGGCGGGCACCGCTCCGCTCGTCGGTCTCCTCGGCACCGTGTGGGGCATCATGCGCGCGTTCCATGACATGGCGCGAGTGGGCTCCGCCGCGCCGACCGTGGTCGCGGCCGGCATCGCCGAAGCGCTCGTCACGACGGCGGTGGGTCTCGTCGTGGCCGTACCCGCACTGATCCTGTACAACCACTTCATCCGCCGCTCCACCGTCATGCTGACCATGGCGGAGAACCACGCGCGGACGATCCGCGCCTCGATAGCGGCGCGCAACGACTCGGGTCCTTCGCATCCGCGCCGGACCGACGGCACGCGCGAGCAGGCCAACCGGCCGGCGCATGCGCCGCATCCGCTCACGGTGGGCTGATACAAGGAGGAACTGCGTGCGCTTCTTTCGTTCGTCCAACGGGTCCGACATGGCCAATCACGATGTGAACGTGACGCCGCTGATCGACGTCTCGCTGGTGCTCGTGGTCATGCTTCTCCTGACGACGCCACTTGCGTTCGAGTCGAGCATCGACGTGCGCAGCGCCGCGGAAGCGGCCAGGAAGGCGAAGGAGCAGGAGCGTGACCCCCGGGTCGAGATCGTGCTCGTGTCGGACGAGACCGTGCGGGTCAACCGCACGACCGTCGCGCGCGCCGACCTTTCAGGCACGCTGCGGCCGCTGTTCGACGCGAGCGATGAGCGCAACGTCATGGTGAGCTGCGGAGACGGGGTCACGCACGGCGCGTTCGTGGACGTGCTGGACCAGGCCAAGATGTGCGGCGCCGGTGATATCGCCGTCGTCCAGAGGTAACATCCCATGAATCGACCGTTCATCGAACCGACCAGCACGGTCACGAAGATCAACGTCACGCCGATCATCGACGTGGCGCTCGTGCTGGTCATCATTCTCATGGTGACCGCACCAATGATCGCCGTGTCCGACGTGGACGTCAGCCTCCCACCCGCCGAGACGCGCAGCCTGGAAGCGACGCATCGCGTGACGCTTACCATCGGCCACAACGGCGAGCTTGCGGTGGACGACGACGTCGTCGACTACGGCCGGGTACGCGCCGTTCTGTCCGCGCGGTTTGCGACCATGAAGGATGACAACGTCCTGGTGGTGCGGGCGGACGAGGGCGTTCCCTACGTCACCGTGCAGGACATGGTCTCCACGGCGAAGGCCGCCGGTGCCAAGCGCATCGCCATCGCGACGCGACAGCGAGGGAATCAAAATGAGTGACAAGTTTCTCACACTCGAGTTCGGCACCATCCAGCGCAACACGCGGCGATCGCTGGGGTTGAGCGCCGCGGTCCACGCCGCGCTCTTCCTCCTGCTGGTCTTTTCCCACAGGGCGGCGTCCGAGTCCGCGGGTCTCACCGAGATCACGTGGGTCGATGCGGCGACGCTCGCCGCCGAGGAAGCGGCGCCGCCCGTCGCGCGCGAAGAAACAAAGAGCGCGCTGGTCGAGGAAGTGAAGATGCAGGCCTCGCGCAAAGCGGAGACGCCGGAGCGATTCGAGCGTCCGTTGGAGCGCGCGGAAGTGGCGCCGCGCCCGCAGTCGCGCGCGGTCGCCGACATTCTCTCCGAGAAGATCGACGCGATGGAGCGCGACGGATCCGCCGAGCGCACCAAGATCGCCTCGCTCGTGCAGCCGCCCAGGGTCGGCGTCCCGACGCTCGCCGGCACCAGGAGTCCCGACGCGCGGCCGTCGGGGAATCCGTCCACGCTCGCGCGCGGAACCACGCCCTCCGGCGGACCGCCGGCGGCGCTGCAGCGCACCGAGCGCAGTGCCGGCGTTCCGGTCGCGGCGGTGGCCGTGCCGACGCCGCCCGCGGGCAAGACGAGCCCGTCCGCGCCCGCGACGAGCACGTCCACGAAGAATCTCGCGGGCGCGCAGCTGGTGGGTCCGGTTGCGGACCGCCCCCTTGTCTCGTACGAGGTCCCGCGCTATCCCGACTGGGCCAAGCGCGACGGCGTGGAGGGATCCGTCACGCTGCACTTCTTCGTGCTGCCCGACGGGCGCGTGAAGGAAAACATCCTGGTCGAGCGGACCAGCGGCTTCTCGGATTTTGACACAGGCGCGATCGATGCGCTCCGGCAGTGGAAGTTCCAGGCCATTCCCGGTTCGGGAGAGCAGTGGGGTCGCATCACGTTCAACTACCGGTTGAGTGACACGCAGTAACGGAGGCAGGTTTCCACATGATCACCAGACTCGGCATCACCGCGTGCGCCATCGCCGCCGTCGCGTTCGCGACCGGCGCGGATGCAGCCACGGAGAAGAAGAGCAACGCCCCGGCCGACTCGTCGATGACGCTTCCCGGCGGGAGCGAGGGCAAGACGCTGGAGAGCATCACCGTCGAGGGCGAGGACCGCGTGCGCGTCCAGTTCGAGCGCCCGCCCCTGGACCTTTCGCTCGATCCATCGACAGCACCCGGCCTCGACTGGGAGAGCCTGTGGACCGTGCTCGCACCGGAGTCGTTCGACTTCACGGGTCCGCTGTTTGCCCGCTCCGCCTTCGACCGCGCCTGGTTTGCTCCGCGGCCGTGGCTCGAGACGTTTCGCAGCGGTCCGGTGGCGCGCTTCCGCCCCGCGGTGAGCGGCGTCGAGAAGTGGACCCTCGAGGTGGCGGACTCGCGCGGTGGCCGCGTGGCGCGCTTCGACGGGAGCGGGAAGCCGCCCAAGGAGATCGCGTGGGACGGAACCACCACCGGCGGCGGCCTCGCACGCGCCGACCTCACCTACTCGTACGTACTGAACGCCATGGACAAGGCCGGCAACAAGCGCAGCTTCGTGGGCGAAGCCTTCTCCATTCCGCCGCAGCTCAACGAGAAGGGCGCCGACGTGCGCATGTCGTTCGCGGTTGCGCTGGGCGCCGACGCGGTTCCGGAATCCTACCTCATGGAAGCCGCCTCCCGGATCAACGAGAGCGGCAGCGCGAACCGGCCGGTGCGCGTGGAAGTCACGGCGCCGACCTTCGCGTCCGCCAAGTCGATCGCGGACGAGATCGCGGGCACGCTCAAGCCGCTCCTGCGCGGCGACGCGTCCCGCATCATGGCCACGACGACCGTGGATGCGGGCGGTGGCGAGCGCGCGGCCGTCGTCATCCAGACGGGCGCGGCGGCGTCCACCGCACCCGCCACGAAGAAGCAGGGTTAGAACGATCGGGTGAGGATGGTTTCTTCGGTCTCGCGCGTCTTGCGCACGCGGATCGTCATGGTGGCCGGGCCGTTGCCGGACTCGACGGTCTGGCGGATGCGGAATGTCTCCCGGGTCTCGGAAATCTCCTCCACCCGCATGCGCTTCAGGTGAACCGTCTGCCCTTGGTACAACTCCCGCATCGCCGCGAGGAAGCGGCGCCGGTCACGGCTGTTGGTGAGATCCGCTCCCTCCTGGAGTGAGGCGGCGTAGTAGTAATGGCCGTCCGAGCCGTTCAGCTTCCAGCGAAAGTCCCGGTCGGCGCCCATGATCATCCCGCGCCCGGTATCGTCGACCAGTTGGCGCCCCTTCGCGATGACGTCGAACAGGGCCCGCTCCGCTTCGAGGGCGGCCGCAGCGAGTACGCGCTCGGTCAGACCCGAGAACTCCCTCACCTGCGCCATTCCCGCGAGCTCGCTGACCATCAGAGCCTTGAAGTCGTACTGAACCACGCCGCGCGGAACGACGGACAGGTTCTTCTCGGCGTCGAAGGTGCAGAGCTGGCGGTAACCCGTCTTCTGGATGCCCGCCGCGCAACCGCGCACGACCACCGGAAGCCGGTTCAGCTGCCGGACCATCGCGAGGGAGAAGGTGCCACCGGGGCGGAAGGCGGTGCGTGCGGCGCGCCGCAGGCGTCTCTTCGCCCGCCGGTTGCCAAAACACCACCGGAAGCGTGTATTTCGCAACGACTCGCGCAGCATGGGCCGCCCCTCCGCCCGCAGCCACGCCTCGAACATCTCCCCGTTCATGGGGTGCCCCGTTAGTCTGAACTGGCCCCGCTTCCAACCGACTGTTGCCAATACTTCCTCCTTAAGGCGCCGCGCCCCGGCGCGTCCGGGCCAGCGGCCGCAAACGTCACGAATCAAGGGATTGAAGAGGTGCAAGTGTCGCGCCGGAGGCGTCCGGGGTGGTATACTGATCCGGTCCCGCGCCATCCCGCCCCTGAAGACGTGCCGCCAAGGAGGCCATCATGGCCAGACGCATGCGTTCTTCTCTGTTGATCCTTCTCATTGCCTCATTCGCCCTCGGGTGGCGGGCCGATCCGCCCGCGTACTTCCATCCCATCAGCATGACCCTCGACGCGTCGCGGCTGTTCGTGTCCGATGCGGGCGCCGGCGTCCGCATCTACGACGTGGCCGATCCGGCAACGCCCGCACAGACCGCGCTGG